>CAZNWT010000062.1:0-26270 GCA_964576795.1 uncultured Victivallales bacterium | reverse complement strand
GAGACGGGAAGTATAGTTGTCGTCACCCGGGAAGTGTTATTGTCGTTGACGAGCAAAAGCTCCATCGCCCCGGATTGCGGTGCCTACGGGTCCAACGAGATCGTTTTAAGTATCGGAAAAACCATTTTACATCCCTCGTCTTTAGTGTAATCTTTGCCTTAATCTTGATGGAAGTATAAGAAAAGAACCTGCCGAGAAGGGGCCTGAAGAGAGATGGTGGATGCTGGCCTCCAGACGACGTTGAGCAAATGTGGGAGCCTAAAAGAGAGACAGGGGGGCATATACTGTCATATTTCAGGCTCTCACGTTTCACAATCGCGTCGAGACGCCACGATTCACCTGCATTGCCGAGAGCTAAGGCCATTCTTGTCACACGGCACCCGAGAACAGTTGCTTGTTCTGAACACAATATACTGGGGGTGCTTGAGTCAATCAGCCCCCCTGTTTACGCTATTCTGCGAGTTCGGTGGCAGGCAGCAGCATTTCCACTGGCTCTGAAACTGCCTCAGTCTCAGCCGTGGTTTCAGCCGTGGTCTCAGCCACCACAATTTTGCGAGTCGCATCCATTATTAATATATCGGATTGCGGAACATCGCGCATGCCGCCACGCACCCCCGTGGATATCAATTCGATCTTATCAGCGATATCCAGCCCTTCCACGACACGACCAAATACGCAGTAGCCAATACCGCGTCGAGAAGGATTTTTGAAATCCAGACTGCGGTTGTCTACGGTATTGATAAAGAATTGAGCAGTAGCGCTATCGGGTACTGCCGTACGCGCCATGGCAATGGTGCCCCTGCTGTTTTTCAGTCCATTTGCCGCTTCGTTCTTGATAGCAGCTCGAGTGGATTTTTTTGCCATTTTGTTGTTAAATCCACCTCCCTGAATCATGAAATTCCGAATCACACGGTGAAAGATGGTTCCCTTATAGAATCCATCATCAACATATTTCAGGAAGTTCTCCACGGTGATGGGGGCCTTATCAGGATAAAGCTCAAGTGTAATGTCTCCCATGGTGGTATTAAGAGTCACCATGGGGTTGCTTCCCTCAGCGAAAACTGATGTTGCCAATACCCCTATACCAACCAGTAGCGTTGCACCAAATTGTGTGATTGTCATCTCATGATCCTCCATGTTTTGAGTGCGGAAGCGTAACTCATTTACCCCTTAAATTTCAAGCGTCCCTTTTCTAAAATTTAAAGAACCCTAAAAAAGGGGTTGACCTGCTGACGCGCTCGACTATTATTGCACGGCTTTTCTTCCCACAGAGAAAGTGGGTTAAACTGAGGGGAATTTTATGCCGAATATTAAAAGCGCTGAAAAGCGTATGCGTCAGACCGTAACATGCACAGAAATCAACAAGAGCAAAAAAAGTCGTATCGTTTCGGCCCGCCATAGCCTTGACACCGCGATCCACGATGGTGACAAAACAAAGGCAGAGAAAGCCCTTAGTGGATTCTGTTCGTCTTTGGACAAGGGTGCGAAAACTGGCGTGATCAAGTCTAACAAGGCCGATCGAAGTAAGTCTCGTGCTCACAAGGCCGTTACCAAGATGGAGGGATAGACGACACGTCTTTCCTGTCTATCAGAAAACAGCATCTTGCCATTAAAAAGCATCCCTGATTTCTCGGGGTTGCTTTTTTTGTGGGCTACCAATATTCTACAATGCTTTCAACGATATCGTGAGCAAGGTCTCTTGCCGCTTCGGGCAAAGCCGCACGCTTGGCAGAAGTAAGGTCTCCCGACAGGGTAAAATCTTTTTCCCCTTCAACGCTTGTACTTGTCATTACCTCTTTCGTCATGCGATTGGTCAGCGATATGTTCGCCGTGATTTTTAGACGATATTCCTGAGTGGTGGTAGCGGTGTCGGAGTCATAGCGAAGGGGCTCCAACGAAAATCCAACCAGCGTAACATTCAGAATCACATCGCATTTACTCAAATCGCCAACGCTTAGCGTCCCATCGCGCTGGATCTCACTAAGAGTCGCCTGTGAGGTATCTAACTCAAGACGAGGTTCTGACGTCTTGTTCACAAATGTGGGAATATGAACAACACTAATCCCTGGGGGAAGAGTGCTTCCCAACCGGTATCCCGTACAACCAGCAGGGATCAGAACTGCAGCCCCAAGCAGCCAACTGGCCAGCGTTAAGCCCTTCCATTTCATGATGCAGATCTGAAAACGGTGCATATTACTCCTTGATCTGAAGCTCAAGTTCCTCCATTCGCGCGTACGTGTCTTGTGCATATTCGGACAGAGGAAATTTCTTTACGAAATCACGATATGCTATCAAGGCTGCGGTTGGCTTCTTTTTGTTGTTGTCATAGAAAAGCGCTCTGTCGTAATACATGTTTTCCAGCCGAATTTTGAGCGTTGCCAGACGGGATTCCGCCTCGGAAAACTTCTCGCTCTTTTTGTAGCGGGCCATGAATGTTGCCAAAGCAGAAAGGGCTGTTCGACAGCGTTTCTCATCACGCGGCGTTTTTTCTGAGAGCGTATACAGGCACGTCGCACGTCGAAACATCGCTTCTTCAGCTTCTTCACTGTCCTTATGATATTGGACAAGCGCATCATAAGCTGTCACCGCGTTTTCATACTCCTTGATGTCTTCATAGATCATTCCAATCGTCAACCGGACACATGCCGCCTTATTCCAGCTTGGGGCATTCTGAATGATTTTGTTAAGTAAGGGCAATGCCCGTTCTGGCGCCTCGAACCCAGGAAAAAACAAGATATCTCCCCACCGATCCGTGATCATGTGGTTGGCGATTCGGAACTGATAGTCGAGTACCTCGTTGTACTTGAAGCGGCCTGAATAGTAATCAACAAGATACTGGAAGGCATAGAATGCCCTCTCATACTTTCCCTGTTTGAAGTATACCCGTGCCATTGCAAACTGCGCCACGGGAGCCTCTGAGGCATTGTGCCAACGATGAACTAGAGAATTGTATTCATCCCGAGCGGTTCCAAAGCGCTCTTTATTTTCGAGTTTCTCAGCAAAAGCGAGCTGTTCGGTGGGGGTGGCCTTTTTGGGTCGATGAAAGAAGCTCGGGGTTTTTCGATCTTGACGATCAGCAATGCTGGTCGTGGTTTGAAACTCATCCGTATCCGGACTGAAGTTTTGCTGTGAAAATGCTGCGGACGCGTAGAGTAAAAACCCTGCACATATTAAAAGAGTTTGAATAAGTGCTTTCATATTGCCAGCACGGTATCTTTCCCTATCGCAAAGGGCAAGCGCGAAGAGGTTACCCCGCGCATTTATATCCAACTAGGGTTTGACATTCCACCGATTTTCATCCAACGTTCACATACTATAAATCTGAAAATGTTTCCACTTACTAGCTTTTCCGCTAGCGGTTTTGGGAGGCCACAATGGGCAAGTTTTTACGCGTTCTCGTCGTTCTAATATTTTTACTCACCGCAGCATCTTTGACTTTGGCTTGTTTGCTATTCACAAAACGTGAAATTTTAAAAGGGCGAGCCCAGAAGCTTGAGGTAGGTCTCAAAATGATTTCGCGGACAATCGAAGCGGAACCCCCAGCCACGCCAGAAGATCCGCCAGCTTATCCCGCACGTGATGTTTCCGATTGTACTGAAGAAATTATTGATACCCCCACGCTTTCTGAATTCTGGGATACCTACAAAACCGAACTCGAATCCGTTGACCAGAATATCATTGATCTCTCGACCCGAACACGCGATCTCATGAGCTACTACAAGATTGATCCCGTGACCATGAAACCGGCACGTGATCCGCTCACGAATCTTAAAATTAGTACAGGCGAGGGGACAACCCAGGGTGTTATTGATGACGTTCTTGATCGTGCCAAGGCGCAATTTGATATCTTGATTGAAACCCGAGGTGCTCTTACTGTAACCCGCATCGAGCTCATCGACACCATCAATGAGCTAAATGGACGTAAAATCACATTGCGCGAAAAGCTCGCAGTGATTGTCGATCTCAATAACCAGATTGCCGCACTCAACAACACCATTTCCGATCTTCGCAGTCAGATTGACGAGTTGAAAGATCATGTCCGTTCGCTCGAAGGCGATATCGCAAATCTTCAGCAGGAAAAGGTCATTCTAGAAGAAACAAACGAAACGTTGACGATTAAGACGGAAGACCAACTCAACATCATTAAAGATCTTCGCGGACAAATAGCAGTTCTCACCAGTGGAGTTGGCGGGGGAGGGCCTGGCGATATTATTGGAACTAAGCGGTTTGAGGGAAAACGTATTAATATAATTCCCGGAGTTAAAGGCACGGTTGCTAGTGTGGATCAAAAGCATTTGTTTGTTGTCATGGATCTCAATCCTGAATTCATTACGGATCTTCTCAGCGTGCTAACAGACGGAAGTCTTCCGCTTATCGAACTTCTGGTAAAACGGGGAGAAGAGCAATTCGTGACTAAGGTTCGCATCCGTCAGCTGAAACAAGATCAGCATCTCGCAATCGCCGACATCCTTCCGAATTGGCAGCAAAGCCCAATTGAAGTTGGCGACCTTATCTTCCTACAATAGGAGACCCGTGCTCCGGACCTTAATCGCTACAGCCCTTCTCGTTGCCATAGTGACGCTTGTAATGGGTTGTGCCACAACAGATGACTCTGATATCCCTTGGAATTCTCCTGCGTCGTGGGAGGGTAGCCCCTATATTCCAGGACTCTCAGAATAAGAGCGAATCAGGTGCTCAGCAATCTGGATCGCATTAAGAGCAGCTCCCTTGCGTATGTTGTCGCCGGCAACAAAAAGCGCAAGCCCATTTTCAGCGCTGTCATCAGGACGAATACGCCCCACCAAACAGTCATCTTTGCCTGCAACATCAAGCGGAAGGGGAAACGCTGCCTGTGAGGGATTGTCGACCACTTGTATGCCCTCTGCGGCGTTCAGCACCTCCCGGGCCTCTTCAGGGGTCATTGGACGCTCAAACTCGATGTTAATCGCTTCTGCGTGGCCGTAGAAGACAGGAACACGAACACAGGTCGTTGAAACCTTAATGTCATTATCCCCCAGGATCTTCCGCGTTTCAAAAAGCATTTTTGCTTCTTCACTCGTGTAACCCGGCATTTCTGCTTTGAGTCCACCAATCTGTGGAAGCACGTTCAGCAGAATCTGATGAGGATAAACGTCAGCTGTAAGGGGTTCTCCAGCAACATATTGCTTAAGCTGATTTTCCAATTCTACGATGGCATTTCGGCCCGTACCAGAAACAGCCTGATAAGTGGAGGCGACAATTCGACGAATCCGTGCCGCCTTGTGCAATGGGCCTAATGCCATCATGGCAATGATCGTACTACAATTTGGATTTGCAATGAATCCCTGATGGTTTTTCAGCGCATCCCCATTCACTTCAGGAATCACGAGGGGAACACGAGTATCCATGCGAAAATCGTCACCGTTATCAATAACTGTCACGCCACGCGACACCGCTTCCCAACCAAAAAGTTGTGAGGCCCCTTTGGAACCCTCTGTTCCAGCAAAGAATGCAAAATCAAGACCGTCAAACGATTCCGGTTTGGTTTCGACAACATGAAAAGTTTCGCCGGCGACCTCTTCATCGCGTTCAGAACGTGCCATGATGCGAATTTCGTCACAAGAAAAATTACGCTGCCTTAGAATTTTAACCATCTCAGTACCGACAGCACCGATACCTACAATACCCACTTTGTATTTCTTCATGATTCTTTCTTGCGATTCGTCCATATCACTTAGCACTTCCAGCTGTTATGACGAAACATATACCAAGAGCTCTAACGAAAACAAAGAGCTTTGGATGGTTGCCCGACTAGGATTTGAACCTAGACAAACGGTGTCAGAGACCGTTGTGCTACCATTACACAATCGGGCAGTAACGGCATGAAGTCGCGTATTCTTACGCAGAGATGCCCCGTTAGTCAACTCTCATCGGCATCAAAACGTAGAGGAAGGGGATATCGCACTTGATAACCCCTGGACTCAGGTTATCCGTAAGTTCAACAGCAATCTCGTCATTAGCCAGATTTTTGAGAGGATCCATCATATAGTCTGGATTGAATGCCACTGTTATGGATTTTCCTGTGTACTTGATGGGAATGGTCTCGCGGGCCTCACCCACGTCTGGTGTGTTGGTAACAATAACGAGATTATTGTTCTCAAATGTCAGTTTTGTAGCACTGGCTTTGTCGGCAGTAATAAGCGAGGCACGCTTCAATGCTGTAAGAAGCGCTTCACGTTCAACGGCAACACGTTCTTCACACTGTGTCGGAATCACCTGACGAAAATTGGGATAAGTTCCATCAATCAATTTGGACGCGACCATAATGTTATCGAATTCAAAGATAATCTGATTCTCTTTTGCATAGATACGGAGATCGCCTGTGTCTTTAAGTACATGCTGAAGTTCATTGACGGCCTTTGATGGAAGAATCATATTGGCTTCTGCTTCCTCAGGAAACTCCACTTCGCTTTCCACCAAAGCTAATCGACGACCATCAGTTGCCACCATCGTCAACTTGCCCTCTTTGAAGCTGAGAAGGACACCATTAAGCACATAGCGTGTTTCATCAGTCGAAGCAGCATACGCAGTCTTTTTCAGCATTTCGCGAAATACGCCCTGGTCAAGGTGATAGCAGAAACTGCCTTCGTCTACCGTCGGCAGTGGTGGAAATTCTTCTCCCGACATTCCCACAATCTTAAAAAATGAGGATCCACACGTTACAGAAGCTTGATCCTTGTCATCGACATCCAGTTCAATTGTGCTCTCAGGAAGCTCTCGAACAATGCTGGAGAGGCGACGAACCGGAATCGTCGTGCTACCACCCTTTTCGACTGTTCCTGTGACTTTGCAGCGAACACTAACTTCCAAATCCGTTACTGAAATGACAAGGCCATCTTCTTCTGCGCTAAGAAGGGCATTTGAAAGGATGGGGAGTGTGCTATGAACGCTTACAACATTTTGTACACTTTGTAACCCTGTTAAGAGGGATGCTTTGTCTATGGTCAATTTCATCTCTGGCCTCCACCGATGCGCGTTGTGAGAGTTATCTTCAAGAGGATATGAATTAATACCTTATTAAGTTAATCTATTCAACTTATTATATACTGTTCATTGTGTTAATAACCTGCCGAAATCCCTTACACACAGGAGCTTGATCTACCACGGTCCTGTTGATGATGCTGTCGACGGTTTTTTCATCAACCATGATAAGTGAAAATTTCAATGATAATGGTCGACTTGTCATAAATCTATATACCTATTTCTAAACATGTTATGAAAGCGTGCTATAACTTGATCCGCTAGGATTTTAATTGTTATAATTTCTTTGATAAGCACCCCACAGATACCAATTGGAATGTGGAAACGATCATAAATTTAGGCAACACTCTTGCCAAGCTTGCGCGAAATATCAATCACATTACGTTTAAGATCGCTGTCTACATCCATGCGGTTTTCAATGGTACGATAGGCATATAGAACAGTGGCATGCGTTTTTCCAAAGGCAGTTGCGATGTCAGGCAACGAGGAGGGTGTCATGCGGCGACATAGATACATAGCGATCTGGCGCGGTACGGCAATGGATCGTGGGCGACGTGCGCTACTCATATCTGCAAAGCGTATATCGTAGTGTTCCGCAACCGTACGCTGGATTTTAGCAAAGCTCAGATCGCCCTGCTTCTCCTGTTCAAGTGTATCGCGTAGAAGGCGTTGAAGGGAATCGATCGTCAATTCTCGGTTTGTGAGTGACGCATATGAAACCGCGCGAATGAGAGCTCCTTCCAAGCGCCGTACATTGGACCGGATATTTTCGGCAATAAAGGTCATCAATGTTTCGGGAAGCTCAACATCCATCTGGCGTTGCTTATACCGCAAGATGGCCATCCGGGTTTCAAAATCAGGTTCTTCAAGTTCGGTGACCAAGCCCCATTCAAAACGTGAAACAAGGCGTTTTTCCAAACCGGTAATTTCACTGGCCGGGCGATCGCTGGTCATGATGATCTGTTTGTGAGAATCAAACAGAGTATTAAATGTATGAAAGAACTCTTCCTGAATACGCTCTTTTCCGGCGAGAAAGTGAATGTCATCAATAAGCAGTACATCAGCTGTGCGGTAGCGCTTGCGGAATTGCGTCAAACTGCGATTCTGCAGCGCGTCAATATACTCGTTGAGCATCGTCTCTGACGACAGATAACGAACATTTCGTGCTCTACCGCTCTCTAAGACGGAATGCCCGATTGCTTGCATAAGATGCGTTTTACCAAGTCCTACGCCTCCATAAATGAAGAGTGGGTTATAAGCGCGTCCTGGAGCATCTACAACGGCAAGTGCAGCGGCATGGCCAAAGTTATTGGATGGTCCCACGATAAAGGTGTCCATGGTGAACTTAGGATTCAATGTGGGGGTAAACTTTGGGCCCTTCGCCGATAGACTCTCGCGCACGGTTTTTTTGCGAACGGGTTTCGGAGCCTTCGGTTCAGAGTTTTCTGCGATCTTGGTTTTGATCGTGAATTCGATCTTCCAATCGGTATCGGAAACGGAATGAAGGGCTTTCTGAATGAGCGAAAGATAGTTTTCTTCAAGCCAGGATTGGTAGAAATCATTGTCGACTGCGAGCGTGAGGGTAGTATCTTTGAGATCAACGGGATCAATTACAGCAATCCAACGGGAATATACATCATTGTGGAGGGCCTCGCTAAGGTGCGTGCACGCCTTATCCCATAGTGCATTAGCCGGCATCTTTTCCACGTTTTCAACTCCCTAAATCCGCTTGTTTTCTTCTCGCAACAAAAGCGATCATAGTCCCAGACCACCCCACTGCAACAAGAAAAAAAGATGTTAACAAGTGAACAGGTTATTAACAGGCAGTCTTAACCGTGTCCAAACAAGGGAGTTGTGGATGCGATAGCACTGTGATCATCGCGAAAAAAGTCTATTGACTCCTTCTCATTCAAGTCAATCTGCCTCTTTTTAACGATGTCATTTTCGGGAGGGATGCGAATGCATTCTTGGTGCACGTTGAGATTTAAAAAGCCCCACGAATTAATTCGTATTAACGTGCGTAAGTCATTCATATACAGATTGATATATACTATAATACAAGTTTGAAAAAGGGTTTGAGTGGAGATAAGGATTCAGGATGTATCTTTACTTTGTGGAAGAGAATATTTTGTAAGTGCCTTGTGGCTCTCGTCTTGAGTTGGGGGCGAATATGCAGTAACAGTAGGCAGCGCAATGAAATAGCATAATGCTATTAATTAAGGGGCGATTAGAAACAAGTGAGGGCAAAACGTGGAACCATTAACAGCCAAAATCGTGTTGGTCGGAAGCCCAAATACATGTCCTGATATCCTTTATGCAACGGGATTTATGGCTCCTGATCCCATTGTCTATGCGGAGGTAGGACGACGAAAGGCAATGGTGGTGTCTCAATTGGAATGGGGGAGAGCTATAAGCACGGCAGAGAAGCGTGGTGTGGATGTGTTTACCCCTCAGATGTTGGAGATCCCTGCAATGCACCGGGGCAACCTTTCGGAGTGGATAAAGGCACTTCTCAAAAAGATGAACGTGCGACAGCTCCGGGTTCCTAATGACTTTCCGTATGGTATTGCCTGTGCATTGAAAAAAGCGCGGTTCAAAGTGCAGCTGTTGGAAGGTGCCGCCTTCCATAAACGTCGTACAAAAACGCTCCAAGAGGTGAAGTGCATCAGGCAGGCACAACGTGCCGCCGTCATCGCCATGCGCTCTGCTTGTGCTCTTATTCGTGGAAGCGATATTGATGCCGGGGGGGGGCTATGTGTGCGAGGTGCTCGTCTGACCTCTGAAGATGTGCATCGTCACATTGCCAACGTGCTGTTGGATCATGACTGTTTTTGCGCCGAGACTATTGTCTCTTGTGGACGGCAATCTGCAGCTCCACATGAACGCGGCCATGGTCCGCTACATGCCAATGTCCCAATCGTGATGGATATTTTTCCACAGCATCTGAAGCATGGCTATTGGGGGGACCTCACGCGAACGGTGCTAAAAGGAGTGGCTCTGCCAAAGGTGAGACGCATGTATGGAGCTGTAAAAGCGGCTCAGGCCGCCGCGCTTAAATGCGTTTGCCCGGGGGCGTCCTGTCTGAGTGTTCACCGTGCTGCTGTTGATGTTTTTCAGCGCCGCGGATTCGAAACCCGGCAAGAAGGGGGACGTGCTGTAGGGTTTATCCACAGCACGGGACATGGGGTTGGATTGGCCATTCACGAGGCCCCTTCGGTGGGAGCCTCGCGCTCTCGGCTACGCGTGGGGGATGTGATTACGATAGAGCCCGGGTTGTATTATCCAGAGCTGGGCGGCATTCGTATTGAGGACACAATTGAGGTTACTGAGCAAGGCTGGTGTTACTTGGCTCCCTGCGAAAAACATTTTGAATTCAAGTAGGCTTCAGAAAAAACGCACAAGGGGCAATAGAATGCAACTCAGGCGCGTTATAGGTTTAGGAAGGAGATATACAATGAAAAACGTTATTAGTTTAATGATAATCTCGTTGCTTAGCGTGCAGCTTGCAACAGGTGAGGATTCAAAAAGAGAGGAAGCCTCTTTGAGGAGGGGAGCTCCACCGCTGAAGAGGGAATTACAGCGTTCTCATAAAGGAGCGCTTTCCCGAGTGCTGCAGAATCCTGAGATTTCAGAAAAATTAGGGTTAAGTGAAGCCCAGCGAACGGCAATTGATGAACAGATGGCATTGTTAGAACAGCATCAGGGTGAGTTGAAGAAGCAAATCAGAAAGGCTGCTTTGCAGCAGGCCCGCTTGATGACTGCCGAGGAATTGGATGAGGCAGCTTTGATGACGGCCGTTGAAGAGACGGGACGGCTACATACTGAGCAGGCAAAGCTGCGAATAAGACATTTGCTTTTTTTGCGGAAAACGCTAACGCCGGAACAGACTCAAGGGGTTCGAACTATAATGCGTAGAAGGCGTTCCGAGCGTGGGGGTGAACGGGGCGAACGCAGCAGGGGAGAGCATTCTGACCGTAATCAGCGCGGGGAGCGAAAATCCCTGCGTGAAAAGGGACCCGCAGAGCAAGCAGAAAATGCGGATAACTGATCTGTATCAGTGCGGCTGTTTTCCGAATCCCGTCATAGCGAAGGCAGGGAATTCAAGCCGCGCCAGCGGAATGACTAACGTGCAGTTTTTTGGTTCTTCACGGAAGTGTGTAGTTGAGACCCTATTTCAGTGCTCAGAGAGACCGATTAAGCAAGTCGGTTAGAGGACGCTAAAGATAAAGTTGCGGTACCGTTCGAACAGCAGTTCAAAAGCTACAACGTTCCCCTGCTGATACATCATCATAAGTTCCTCGTCTGGGATGTCGCTCATATTGTCCCCTCTGTAATGTATAAACAAGATCTGGGCCTGAACCGTTTCAAAGAAATACCACATTTCTTGTATTTCTCAAGAATTGCAGCGATTCCACAGGCAAGATGCCTGTGCTACTCAGCGGCAAAACACTTGAAGAAACCTGTGCCGAAAGGCTTCTGGGACCGCTATAACAGCATTACACGGGAGGAGTAAAACCGCCGCTGATGGCGCCCTCAGCGGAGCGGTTCATCCGAGGTGTTTCACGTGTTACTTTGAGCATTAATCTACAGTGGATCGAGTCTTTCGGCGAGTGGAGGAGTATTCAGAGCGTTGGCACACAGGACTTTGTGATCGACGGACGCAGGGCTTTTGGAGTTAACGGTAAGCGGAGCAAGAACTCCTGCTAACAAACCCGCTTGATATCAGCGCCTAGACGACGCAGTTCACGATCCACGTTTTCGTAGCCTCGATCAATAACCTGTGCATTCTCGATGATGCTTTCGCCTTTGGCGCATAGCGCGGCCAACAGGAGAGACATACCCGCCCGGATATCAGGACTGGACATGCGCATGCCATGCAACGTGGTTGGCCCACTGACAACCACGCGATGCGGGTCGCATTGCACAATGCGTGCTCCCATCTCGATAAGGCGATCCACAAAGTACATTCGACTTTCAAACATCTTCTCAAAGAAAAGCATTGTACCCGTTGCTTGAGATGCCAACACGATGGAAACACTCATCAGATCCGAAGGGAAATTAGGCCAGGTGCCATCTTCAATCTTTGGGACGGCGGAACCAAAATCGTCAAGGATCTTAAGCGGTTGCTGCGCCGGAATAAACAGAGAACCCTCCTTCAACTCCCATGTTACACCGAGGCGAGCAAAATGTTTGCCGACGATGGCAAAATCTTCAGGGATAACACCATCAACATGCAGCGCTCCGCCCGTTAGCGCTGCTGCTGTGATGAAGCTGGTCGCTTCCACGCAGTCTGGTGCAATACGGTGCCGCACCCCTTCTAATGCTGTAACGCCATCGATGGTAAGGTAATTGGTTCCCACTCCCCGGATTTGGGCTCCCATCTTGTTGAGCATCCGACAGAGATCCTGTACATGTGGTTCACAGGCAGTATTGAATATGGTAGTACAGCCCGGCGCCAGCACTGCTGCCATCACGATGTTCTCCGTAGCCGTCACACTGGCTTCATCCAGCAAAATGTCGGCGGCCTTGAAGTTATCCTGCTGAAATGTGTAGCCACGTTCCGCCTGAATCGAGATGCCAAGCTTGGTGAGACCATCAAAGTGCGTGTCCAGTCGCCGTCGCCCGATCACGTCTCCGCCGGGGGGCGATACGGTTACCCTTCCATGACGCGCGACCATGGGGCCTGCAAACAAAATGGATGAACGGACGCGCCGACAGAGCGCCGCATCTAGGCGTCTTTTCCGAATGCCAGCACAGCATACGGTGACGGTATGACCATGCAGTGCTACATCTGCTCCGAGCTGATCAAGAATGGCCAACATGGAATGGACATCTTGAATTAGTGGGACATTCTGAAGCGTGACCGACTGATCGGTCAGCACACAGGCAGCCAACATGGGAAGCGCCGCATTCTTGTTGCCAGGCGACTTATGCCGCCCGGCAATACGCTTTCCACCTTGAATGATGAATCTTGCCATAATTAAGATCTAGCCTCGCATGTCGCGTACAGTGGCTACCACATTTTTGACGGTATAGCCGAACTTCTCGGCTAGGACCTTGTAGGGCGCCGACGCACCGAAGTGATCCATACTGATCATGCGGCCTTTGTTGCCGATGTAACGCGCCCATCCCATAGAGGATCCCGCCTCCACAGCGAGTACAACAGGGCAGTTGTCGATCGGAAGCGTTTCAGCTCGATAGGATTCAGGTTGTGCGTCGAACAGCTCCCAGCAAGGCATGCTCACGACGCGGACATTGCACTCCGAGGCCAGCACTTTGGCTGCCTTGAAGATCAGCTCGACTTCAGACCCGCTGGCTACCAACAGGACGTCCGGCGTTCCTTCACCACTCTGCCAGAGGGTGTAAGCCCCTTTTTCCAAATTCGAAGCTGCCGGATATACACTGCGGTCGATCACATCCAAATTCTGGCGTGTCAACAACAGAGCGGTTGGCCCATTGGTATTTTGCAGTGCTGCCACCCAGGCGGCTCCTGTTTCTGTTGGATCGCATGGGCGAATGGTTGTCATCCCAGGAATGCAACGTAGCGAGGCTAGCTGCTCAACAGGCTCATGGGTAGGCCCATCTTCGCCCACATAGAAGCTATCGTGCGTGAAGACGTAGATGACGGGCAATTTCATGAGTGCCGCGAGCCGTACTGTAGGTCGCATGTAATCAACGAAAACGAAGAATGTTGCGCCAAAGACGCGGAATCCACCGTGTAGTGTAATTCCATTCATCAGTGAGCCCATGGCATGTTCTCTAATTCCGAAGTGGAAATTACGCCCTTCGAATGCGCCCGGGAGGATGGAATCTACACCGTCTATAAGGGTTTTAGTGCTTGGCGCCAAATCGGCAGACCCTCCCACAAGGAAGGGTATCGCTTTTGCCATCGACTGGATGACCTTTCCGGATGCGGCGCGCGTTGCCAGTGAGGTGCCGACCTCGAATTCGGGAAGATACGCCGCCAAATCTTCGGGGAGGATGCCTCCCTGAGCCGCTTCCCAGGATGCAGCAATCTCGGGGTTGGCTGCAGCATAAGCCTTGAAGGTGCGCCCCCACTTGTTGGCGCTACGTTTGAGTTGGGCCAGGCGTTTTTCGAATAGGGCACGAACCGTTTCGGGAACGTAGAACGTCTGGTCTTCAGGGAGCCCAAGGTTACGTTTCGTCAAGGCGACTTCGGCATCTCCAAGAGGTTCGCCGTGCACTGAGGATGTATCGGCCTTGTTTGGGCTGCCTTTTCCGATGGTGCTCTTGCAGACGACCAGTGTGGGGCGTTCTTGTGAGCGACGTGCTTTCCGGATTGCTTTGTCAATTTGATCGAAGTTATGCGCATCGATCTCAATGACGTTCCACTTGTAGCTTTTGAAGCGCATTTTGACGTCATCACTGTAGGCGAGCTCTGTGCGCCCCTCAATGGTGATGTTATTGTCGTCATAGAAGACGACGAGTTTGTTAAGACCGAGATGGCCCGCGAGCGAGAAGGCTTCATGGCTGAGGCCTTCCATCATGTCGCCATCTCCGCAGAAGACGTAGGTGTGGTGATCGACGAGGGAGATCTCATCGGTGTTGTAGCGTTTGGCGAGCATGCGCTCGGCCAGCGCCATGCCGACGCCGTTTCCGCAGCCTTGGCCCAAGGGGCCTGTTGTGGTTTCGACGCCCGGCGTGTGCCCCACTTCAGGATGTCCTGGGGTCAGGCTGTCCAGCTGCCGGAATTGTGCCAACTCAGAAAGTGGAAGTTCATATCCGGATAGATGCAGAAGGCTGTAAAGCAGCATCGAACCGTGACCGCCGGAGAGCATAAACCGATCGCGATCTGCCCAATCGGTCTTTGTAGGGCAATGATTGAGGTATTTTAGCCATAGTACAGTGGCAACGTCAGCCATCCCCATGGGCATTCCGGGATGTCCGGAATTTGCGGACTGCACGCCGTCAATAGAGAGGCCGCGGATGGTGTTAGCGATAAGCTGGAGTTCTTCGAGTGATGCTTTGACTGCCATGTTGGTCTTCCTTGTTGTTGTGTCTGTGTGACGTTTGTGCGCTGTCACAAGCAAAAGCTAATTGAATGGCACGTTTTCCCATCTTCGCTTTCATTTGTCGAGTTGAGAACGCGATGAAATCCGGTAGACCGCCATTTTAAGTGAGCATTTCGGCTCAGAGTCGTGCTGCATGATGTTCTACATCTGGAAGAATGATTTCTACCCGCATTGGCATTGCGAGCTGAATCTCTTCGCCCATATACTCGGGTTTTCCGGTTTCTGAGTTTAGCCTGAAGACTACCACATTGTTGCTGTCCATGTTGGACACCAACATAAAGCGGCCTGTGGGATCGATCGTGAAATTCCGGGGATGCTGACCTTGTGTTGCAACAAATCCTTGAAGTGTGAGCAGCCCCGTTTCTGGGTGGACCTGATAAAAAGCAAGGCTGTCATGCCCACGGTTGGATCCATACAGAAACCGCAGATCTGGCGAGAGTGCAATTTCTGCTGTTGTGTTTTTGCCACGGAATCCTTCAGGAAGCATGGAGACGGTTTGTTTTGTTGTGAGCTGACCAGTTTTTGCATCGAAATTCAGAACCGAGATTGTTCCATTCAATTCGTGAATAGCATAGATCCACTTTCCATTGGGATGGCAGGTTAGATGGCGAGGGCCTGAGCCAGGGGCGGCGGGGGTTGAGCTTACCAAGGTAAGCCCTTTTGTTTTTCCATCAATGGCGTAGACATGAAACGTATCGGCACTGAAGTCACACACGAATGCATACCGGCCAGAAATATTGGGATTGATAGAGTGTACATGGGGTTCATCCTGACGATCTGGATCGATCTGGGTTGCCTTGTCATAAACAATTAGCGTCACGGGAGAGGCAATGCTGCCGTTGGCATTTAGGGGAAATGCGGCGGCCTTGCCATTACCATAATCGGCCGCGAACAGGACGCTTCCGTCAAGCCCAGTGCTGATATGACAGCAACTCATGGCATCAACAACCTGACTGTTAATTGGAGTTAGTGTTCCCTGTGAATGGTCAATAGCAAAACCTGCAACGGTATGGGAGGGGAGCTCAGTTTTTGTTGTTTGTCCGGTACAGTAAAGAAAATGCTTGGATGGATCGGTGGTCAGAAAGTTAGGGTCCTCCGTAGTGGCGGCGAGGGTGGGGGGCGTTAGGCTTCCGTTTTCAAGATTAAGCCGCGACGCGTAGATCCCTCTACTACCAGAAATGGTCACGGTTCCGATGTAAACCAACGCATATTGTTGTGCCGACAAGATGATCCCTCCAACTTAAATAGTTTATGGTTCAGCATAGTCACGAAAAGAATGTGCAAGGTCAAGCATACCCTTGAAAGTTTGGAATGCTGTGGTATCGTGCTTTGCATGAGTTTGCGTGTTGATTCTCGATTTCATGGCGGCAATGTCGCGGCTGTACGCGTCAAGGAAAATGATACCTCATCAGAGGTCTTCTTTTCGGCAGATCCCAGCGGGGGTGCCGAGGCGCTCTGGTTTGATTTTCGGGTTATTGAGTCCAATGCCGAGACCCCACATCCCGAGACGCTCACACTCACTTTGGAGTTCGTCAGAAACCTGACGGGTTGTGATTCTCCTTCTGCTCTACACCCGGTTTATCGGGGCGAGGGGCAAGGGTGGAATCGGGCACGATCCGGGAGAGTTTCCAATGAAGATGGACAAGCATCTGTTTCGTGGACCATTCCGTATCCTACCCCCGCAATCGAATTTGCGCTGAGCTATCCATATGACCTGCACGAAGTGAAAACGCTGGTGCGAAAATCAAAGGGGTATTGGAGCACGAGCCCCATTGGGTTAAGTCAGGAGGGGCGTCGCATACCGCGCATCAGCAATACGGTTGAGTGTGACCCTTCCCGCCCAGGCATTTACCTGATTGCCCGGCAACATGCGGGTGAGACCCCGGGGTCATGGGTACTGGATGGTATGCTGCAACATTTCTCGCGCACGAACGAGAGTCGGCTCCTGATTTGGACGGTTCCTTTGGCGGATGTAGGGGGAGTTGAACGTGGTCATTACGGACGGGGAGGGCTTTCAAGGGATCTTGATCAGGCTTGGGGAGATCCTCCACTACGGTATGAGACGCGTGCGATTCAGTCGGACCTGGTAGAATGGCAGACTCGATGTCAGCCAGCCCTTGTTCTGGATTTTCAGGCGGGAGGCGGTTCGGAGAGTCAGGGGGTGTATTGCTATCTTCCGCAAACAGAGGAGTTGAATGCGGCAGCCCGTGACTCTGAAAAATGGGCAAATGTGTTACGGTTTGCTTTAGGCGAGGATTATGCTGCCGAGGATTTTAAGCGGGAGCGGCGTGGCCGACCGCAAGCGGTCGGCATGTCGTTGGAAGACTATGTACGACAGACGTTGTCAATTCGTGCATTGACGTTATGCGCACCCTATGCATCGTGTGGTAAGACCATGATGACACCAAAGCAATATCGAGAAGTGGGTCGCCGCATTGCCCGTACCGCTGTGCAGCGTGTCACAGGGGGGTGAGGGGGGTGGGTGTGAAGCTAAGCAAGGTGGTTTAGGACTCAATATCCAATATTCAACAAGAAATATCCAACCGGACAAGGTAAGACTCGGCTAGCAATACTGGGCTGTTAATGACGAAATGGGGGTGGGGAGCCCTCGCCCCGCAGGTGTTTAGCAAGAGGATCGAGTGTGACTTTTATATTAGAGGACAACTGAAAGGATATGGCGATGGCAACGAAAGCACATGAGGGAAAAGAAATTGTGAAGCCAGATACAAGATGGTTTCAGCAGGATCGCTTTGGCATGTTTATTCATTGGGGAACTTACGCATTGGCCGCTCGACACGAGTGGATGAAGCACCATGAGCGGATGGATAATGCGACCTACCAGAAGTATTTTTCTCATTTTGATCCCGATCTCTATGACCCGAGAGAATGGGCGCGTTTGGCAAAGCGAGCCGGGATGAAGTACTTCGTGATTACGACAAAGCACCATGAAGGATTTACGCTTTGGGATTCGGCGTACACGGATTACAAGGCCACCAACACACCCTACGGGAAGGATTTGCTGATACCCATGGTAGAGGCTTTTCGGGAAGAAGGGTTGCGTGTCGGATTTTATCACAGCCTGATTGACTGGCATCACGCGAAGTTCGGAATCGACCGAATACACCCCCTGCGGGATGATGCAAAGGCCCGTAAAGCTGACAAGCCGAACATTAAGGAATACGCCGAGTACCTGCACAACCAGACACGCGAACTGCTGACACAATTTGGGCAGATTGACCTACTATGGTACGACTTCTCTTATCCCGGCATGGATGGCAAGGGTCATAAGGATTGGCAGTCGCGCAAGCTTCTGAACATGATCCGCAAGTTGATGCCCAATATTATGGTTAACAACCGCATGGATCTACCGGACGCGCCAGACTTTGTGACACCGGAGCAATATCAGCCATATGCAACTCCGACTGACGAGAAAGGGCGGCCTGTTGTGTGGGAGGGGTGTCAGACACTATCAGGCTCCTGGGGCTACTATCGGGACGAGTACTCATGGAAATCGGTGTCCCAGCTGCTCGGGATGTTGATTGACGGTGTGAGCAAAGGGGGCAACCTTCTGTTGAATGTTGGTCCCACGGGGCGTGGAGAAATCGACTATCGGGCACGTGAGGCACTTGAGGGAGTCGGCGACTGGATGCATTATAACAGCCGGTCCATTTACGGATGCGGCGCCGCACCGAAATCATTTGCGATACCGCCTGATTGCCGGTTGACCTACAACAAGGAGAAGAAGCGGCTTTACGTACACGTTCTGGCATGGCCTTTCCGTGATATCCATCTTCTGAAACTTGCTGGTAAGGTCGAGTATGCACAGTTTCTCCATGATGCCAGTGAAGTCCTTTTCGCAGAGTCCAACGTGAACAAGGATCCACATAGTCACATGGCAGGTCCAGTACCTCCGGGAACGCTGACTCTGAAACTTCCCATTGTGAAGCCGAACATTGAGATTCCCGTGATTGAGTTGTTTCTGAAGTGACGCAGACGGGGCGGCGGCATAGATGCCCTTGTCTGCTATGCGATTGGGGCAAGGTCAGGGGGGAAATTCGCTGAAGTCGAAACCGCCAGACATGTTGATACGGCAACGCGATATACTGCGGGCATGGTTGCCGTTGGTGTTGAGCTGGCTCTTCATGGCAATCGAACTTCCCTCGCTGGGAGCCGTTGTTGCGCGACTTTCGGATCCCAGAATCCATCTGGCCGCGTACGGGGGTGTCGTCTTTCCTCTGGCGTTGATTATTGAGTCGCCTGTGATCATGTTGCTCTCTGCAACAACCGCACTTTGCAACAACCGTTCCGCCTATCGGTCGCTGTGGCACTACATGATGGTAATGAGTGCAGTGCTCTCGGGATTGCATGTGGCGATTGCCTTTACTCCGCTGTTTGATTTGATTGTGACTCGTGTGCTTGATGTTCCATCGGAAACGGTAGAGCCTGCTCGGATTGGGATGCAGATCATGACGCCATGGACGTGGACTATTGCGTATCGTCGCTTCATGCAGGGCATCCAAATTCGGTTTGGCCGCTCCAAGCTTGTTGGGTTGGGATCAGCGGTTCGCTTCACGGCAGTTCTGACAGTGTTGGGTCTTGGATATTTTGTGTGGAAAGGACCTGGCATTATTGTGGGGACCGCCGCCGTCATTGCGGGGGTCACAGCAGAAGCGTTGTTTGCCCATGTGGCAACCCGACCCATCATAAAAACGATACTGCCGAAGTCTAACCATGAGGACGCCGATTCAGATGTGGGGCTACGCCGATTCATGACCTTCTACATTCCGCTTGCACTGAGCTCTCTGGTTGTATTGGCGGTAAATCCGATTGGGACTGCTGCCGTCTCCCGGATGCCGCGTGCGCTAGACTCCTTGGCCGCATGGCCTTCTGTTGTGGGATTGATGTTTATCTTTCGTTGTTCCGGGATATCGCTAAATGAGGTTGTGATTGCGACGTTAGATCGTCCAGGCACGACGGCGGCACTGGCGTGCTTCTCACACCGCTTATGCATAGCGATTACGGCACTGTTTGCGTTGGTCGTTCTGACACCGTTGGGGATTATGTGGTTTTCTACGGTGCAGAATCTCTCGACCCCGCATGCGCAACTTGGTCTCCTGGCAATTATCATGGGGGCTACTCTGCCCGGAGCAACGGTTTTGCAGAATTGGTATCAGGGCCAATTGGTGCACGCCCGGAAGACACGAGCGATATCTGAAGCCATTTTGATCTTTCTGGTCGTATGTTCTGGTATTATGATTGCGGGCATTCACTGGGGCGGAGCCTCCGGCATCGTCGTGTTTATGTTTGCTTCATCGGTTGCCGCGGTCCTACAGACCCTTTGGTTGAAATATCGGTTGCCGCGTCATAATTTGACCAAGGACAAATCATGAAATTGGTGATAGCAGCAATTCTACGGCGGGGAGACGCGGTCCTTTTGACACGCCGGGCTCCGGGGGAAAAGGTGGCGGGATTCTGGGAGTTCCCAGGTGGGAAAGTAGATCCTGGCGAAACGCCAGAGGTCTCACTTGCACGCGAACTGTTTGAAGAGCTTTCGCTTGTGTGCACGATTGGGCTCAAGGTGGCGGAGAGTGAATACCAGTATGCGCATGGGGCATTCATAATCCAGGCTTATGAGGCTGTCGTTGAGTCGGGAACCTTGGCGCTTTCTGTTCATGATCGCGCTGAGTGGGTCGAGATTGGTGACTTATTGGGTTATCAGCTTGCGCCGGCAGATGTTCCCATTGCCCGTGTATTGGGGGCGTAGCAGAGGGGCGCGATTCCTGCGTGCAAGCGAAAAAAGGGGTCAAACGGGTGAGCAAAGCACAAAAACAAGACTCTTGAGCCTCTTGCAAAACACCTGGGGGGTGAGGGCGCCCCTCCTCCATGATTCCTTGTTTTTAGTGCTCATCACGGAAGAGAGTGGTTTCCTGTGACAGGTCGTATCATATCACATATGGTGTAGGACGTGCTTCCCGTACTCGGGAGCGCGTGCATGGTCGGGGCGCTGCGCCACGCGCTCCCGGAATACCGGGAAGCACGTTCTATAAGGCGATAATACAATAGCGAAGGCCCCACAAGGAGCCACGTGGCACCCGTGACGAAAGGCGAGCCACTATCCAGTTCCGTGAAGAGTTGAAAATACAGATATTTTCTCTGATTTGCCCACGTTCTTCGTTAGCACCCTTATTGCTTCACTGCGTTCAGCGCGGCGTCGAGAGCGGGGGCACGCTGCTCCCAGGAATAGAGATCGACAGCCTTGCAGCCAGCCCATCGATCGGTACCCCAGAGCGTTTCGTTCTCTAGCTCCGTGGCGACAGCACAGAGCTTCTTCGCTATATCATCAAGGGTGTTGTTGTGAAACGCATGGGGCAGATGATGCAGATTGCAGAGCACCTCGGGGTAGGCGAGTTGATTCGGTACGACGGGGTAGGCGCCAGCGGCAACGGCTTCGACAACACTTAGGCCAAAGAATTCATGGTCTGCAGAGGACAGCACGACGTCTGCTTCTCCAAGGATGCTCGCATAGGCTGTGTTGGAATCTACGAAACCCCATGTCTGGACTCGGTCACCAAGACGTTGCCGTGCTTCCTGAAAAAGAGGCGCTGATTCTTGTCGGTCGGTGCCGCCGAGAACGCTGATTTCAAATGCGATCCCCCGTTGCATCAATTGGTCGAGCGCACCAAAGAGCAAATCGGGTCGTTTGTCGAACTCCCATCGGGCTGCCCAGACAATGCGCATGGGCCCCGTGCGGCGCACGGCGCTTGGGCGTTCAAAGGGTGTAATCCCCAGAGACTGTACCTGCGACTTGGCAGCAATATCATCTACCCGATTCAGATGCCGATGATTGGGCATGCGTCGCAAAAACCCCCGAAGCGCGTTTAAGAATCCATTTCGATGGAAGGCAGAGTTAAACCAAATCGAATCTGCGGCAAGACAACTTGTGAAGTTCGTGAAGGCGCAATGGTAGTCTCGTGAGTTGGCGTCGTCTGTTGGGTAAAGCAATTGGTTTTCGTGAAAGAATAAAATGCGTGGCAGGTGCGCGATCTCCGGGGCTAGGCCAACGAATTGAGCAAGGTCAAGCATGTCGGAGCAGAACACCATGTCCCAGGTGGCGTTTTGTGGCCGGCAGGTTGCAACACGCTCTGAGAAAGTGACTGGGGCGTGGCGCATGCGCCAGCGCCAATTGGACGCGCTGAGTGTGAGCAGCTTCCAAGTGTGCTGACTGTGTTGCACCCAGCCGTCCAGAAATGCCTGATGACTGCCACCATAGTAGGGTTCCAGTCCGAGTACATTCATGTTATATGCGTTCTTCATGCGGACTTAGGGTTTGCCGCGCAGCGCATACACAGAACGGATTCGGGAATCATGTCAAGCCGATGTTCACCGATAGGCACGTGGCAACGCAGGCATTTTCCGTAGGTCTGTTGATCGAGTCGTTCGAGAGCGCTTTTTACACGCAGCAGTTGTTCTTTCTGGCGGCGTTGTAGGGCAAGGGCCATCTGTTGTGATTGCATCGCATCCATTCGTGACAGCCTCCCCATGACGCCATCCAGATGTACGACACCGGTCATGTTGTCCTCATCGGCGAGGTTTTTTTCAATCTCGGCACGCAGTGACTCGAGCTTCTCCCGTTGCCGTTCTAACTGTTCCGAGGTCATGTCGCTGCATCTGGCATAGAGGACGCCCGATTAATGTCGCTGGGAAGTTCCCGTAGGTGAATGTCCGGTTTCTGTTTAGCAAAGAAGTCCATGCTCCATTTGGAGTGAAACAGAATGACTGTCCGCTTTGCCGAATCGACCGCCAAGCGGCATCCATGTGGCAGCATGTCTTCCGCCACAATGGACTCACCGCCTTCTGATTCATCCAGCCAGCGAATGACGGTATAAGGAGCGGTCTCCAACCGAGCGTTTGCGCCATATTCGTTTTCGAGTCGGTACTTGAAAACTTCAAATTGCAGGACACCGACTGCGCCGAGTAGAGGGACATTCTGCGCGGCATCTGCGAATCGAAATGCTTGTAAAGCGCCCTCTTGGAGCAGGTGTTTTACGCCGGCCTGAAAGCGTTTGTATTCTGCGGGAAAGGGGTTATGAAGGGTAGCAAAACACTCGG
This sequence comes from uncultured Victivallales bacterium, assembly GCA_964576795.1. Lineage (GTDB taxonomy): Bacteria > Verrucomicrobiota > Kiritimatiellia > UBA8416 > UBA8416 > JABGOW01. The sequence continues at coordinate 3,108 of CAZNWT010000062.1, read as the reverse complement.
GGGCAAATTGTGGCATTTCATCGTAGGCAATTTTTGGGTCCTCCGTAAGCGTATCGCCAATGCCAAATTCGGAGTGGCCGACAAGACCAATTACATCACCGGGATAGGCAGTATCTATAGATTCCCGATCCCGAGAAAAGACCCGGTGTGAACTAGAAAGCCGAACCAGCTCGCCCGTACGAGAGTGGGTGACGCGCATGTCACGTGTGAAGATCCCCGAACAAATTCGCATGAAGGCGATCTGGTCGCGATGTTTCGGATCCATATTGGATTGGATCTTGAAGATAAAGCCGGAGAACGCGGGGTTCTCGGGATGGATCCATACGGTTCCGGATTGCCGCGGCTGAGGCGGTGGGGCGTAGTCCAGAATCTGATCTAACATGAGCTGGACTCCAAAGTTGTTGATGGCGCTTCCAAAGAAGACGGGGCTCAACTCGCCGGCGAGCACGGCCTCAAGATCGAAGACTTCACCAACAGAATCCAGAATATCGAGTTCATCAACCAACGGTTTGTAAATACTGGCAGGAAGGCGATCCTGCACCTGTGGATCGGTAATGTCGTGCAACGCAACGGGAGCGCGATAGGCACCATGATCTGTGCGTTCAAAGAAATGGGCCTGTTTTGCCTGGCGGTCATAGACCCCTTGAAAATCGCCGCCGTCACCAAGGGGCCAATTCATAGCACATACCCGCAATCCAAGCGTCTCTTCCAACTCGTCCATTAGAGAAAGTGCATCGCGTGAGGGACGATCCAGTTTGTTCATGAAAGTGAAAATTGGGATGCCGCGCATCCGGCAGATTTCGAACAGCTTTCGTGTTTGGCTTTCGATGCCTTTGGCTGCGTCGATGACCATGACGACAGCATCCACTGCCATCAGCACACGGTAGGTATCCTCTGAAAAATCGCGATGTCCGGGAGTATCCAGAAGATTGACGCAAGCCCCGCGATATTCAAACTGTAATACCGTGGAAGAAACAGAGATGCCTCGCTTACGTTCCAGCTCCATCCAGTCCGAAGCTGTTGTGCGCTCCCGCTTGCGAGAGGTTACCGACCCAGCCAATTGCAGCGCTCCTCCGTAGAGTAGAAACTTCTCGGTAAGAGTCGTTTTGCCGGCATCCGGGTGCGAAATGATTGCAAATGTCCGCCGTTTGGATATTTCGTGTTTTGTATTCATGGTGTTCTCAAAGTGAGCGGGGAGTCTAGGGGATGCGTGCCGTGTGAGCAACCTTGGAAATATGGATTCCGGCTTACTCTACAGTGTGGGTTCATCTTCCAGATATCCAAGTGAGGCAAGGAAACGATCCATTTGACCGCCGACTTTCCGTCTTTGACGCACTTGCGTGGTGTTATCTTGTTTCTGGATTTTACCCGGTATTCTGTAGACATTGCTACCGTGGACGGGACGGAAAATAGTATCTTGTAAAAATGGATTCAGCGTAGTAACATTTCATCCAGAAGGGAGGATTTATTGCGTGATAAATACTCGTATATTGATTGAGAAGCGAATTTGGGTTAAAGGCATCTTTGCTGAATGCCCGATGGGCACCCCTTTGGATAATTGTCCTGCCAATGGTATGCGGAGTTTGCCGCTTGCCCAGTTTGTGCAGGTGATCAACGGTATGTCGGAAGCAAAACTCGACACTGCGATTGCCTACCATGAACACTGCATGGCACGGAGAGAGGCAGAGCAGAGTGGAGTGTAGGGGGTTAGTGCCCCGCATAGACACTCTTGACTACATCGCAAATATGCCCGACGTCTTAAATCAGACTTTGGCGTGTAAGCGACAATAGTCTGTATTCAATTGGCTTTGTGTTTACTGGGATTTGTCACGCTCCCCATAGACATTGTTGAGGATCGAAACGGTTTCATCAACGAGTTCCTGCCCGCCTTTTGGCGAGACAAGATTGCAGTAGCGACTGGCGCTATAACCCTTTCCCCATGCGCCACGCTCGGTGGCTAGGTACGAGCCGCCACCTGGTCCTGGAACTCCTGTTAGCTGGATGACAAAGGTTTGCTCGAAAGGACTGCGAGCTTGGATCCGGTGCATGTAGTCCATGTACAGTTCGAAGCGGTTCGTTGCAAAGGCAATATTGCCGATGCGGATAACATGCAGTTCCATCGGCAGGGATGGTTCCTTGTCCTGAAGCTTGAAACGTTCTAGAACCTGTTGACAGCGGGCGCGAGCCGACAACAGGGCCGAATCATGGAAAAGTCGTTCTGCTGGCGTCCCCTCTTTCTGGAAATCTCGCTGCATCAATTCATCCAGCTCCGTGCGTTCGAGTTCAGCTTCGTCAGGAGTAATACGTCGTCTATCAAGTTGCACGGTTTTCACCACGTGCGTGACCGAAAACGAGGTCTGGATATCCTTGCGGGCCCATGAGAGCACCTCGTCGAAGGCGTTGGCAACACGCTCGGCAATGTCCCGGCGGGAGTTGTATTCCGCAATAGGTTCTGGATCTGTTCCGTATTTCAGCCGGAAGCGGCGTTCTTGGGCTTTTTGGTAATGCAGAATTCGTGGCGACAGATCGCCGGCAGCGCCGCTTTGTGCCAAGATATGGATGTCGCCATGCTGGGACCGAATTGCTTGGCGGACCTCGCTCCAGAACGAGGCGGAGAGTACGTGGGAAGCTTCAGAATTTTGCGCCGGGCACGGTATGTTGATAATAGCACCAGTCAATTCGCCGTCTGGCCCAAAGGTGTAAAGCAGGTTGATGAACGCATCGGCACCGGCTTCGTAGTGACTGAACTGTTTGTCGTTCGTATCACCGTACATCTGCGCATGCCCGTTAACGCCGTGAGTAGAGTTCATGACCGCCCCTGGACGTTGGGACACATCATCGAAATACACAACCCGCCTGCTGTGCGCCACAACGGCGTAGCCGTACCCATATGCGATTCCGCCCGCCTGCCGACCTGTGAAGGCCTCCACTACCGCATCAGTTGCTTGAGAGAGAAAAAAATTGCGATACTCGTCATCCGGCGTTGCCTTGATCTCTTGTATCGGTATATCTCGAGTGCCCGCGCTAACGGATCCTAATTGAGTAGAAGACGGCTATTACCGCAAAATCCGGTTGGATTTGATGTCATGCTGCCTTTTTTTTGACGTT
>CAZNWT010000061.1:0-26440 GCA_964576795.1 uncultured Victivallales bacterium | reverse complement strand
TCCTCGCGACAGGATCAGACCCCCGGCATTGCCGCCTATTTGGAACCGCTGAAGCCAGTCCCATCGGGGAGAAAAAGGTCGCACAATATGATATCATACGGAGCCCCCGTTTCAAGGCGGTCGATTGCCTCACGTTGTGTAGCCGCCACATCGACATCATACCCAGCTTGTGACAATGCAGGCGGAAGCGTCTCTCGAATGGCACGTTCATCATCAACCAACAGCAGTCGCTTGCGCTGTGGCGGGGCATTCCATTCATCTATGTCAATTTCAAAAAGGTCCAGCCACCGTTGCGTTAGATCATGGGTTGCAGCTTCTGAAGCACCGTGTCCATCTTGCTGGTTCACCTCTTCGTCCAAGCCCATAACGCGACACAGCATCTCTCGTGTCATGTCGACGTTGTGAGACAAAGCAAGCTCTTCGATCCTGTGAACAATCGCCAACAGAACTTTAGGGGCAATAGGTAGCCTTCCCTGGTGAAGGACATTGACCTTGTCTACGGCTGACTTCTCAAGGTTCTCCCCGTAGGTAGCCAGTTCCTCATACAGCTTCTCGCCTGGACGTAGGCCGGTGATCTTGATTTCGATATCCTCGTCAACCTTATAGCCCGAGAGGGAAATCAGATTTCTCGCCAAGTCCATGATTTTGACCGGCTTGCCCATATCCAGCACAAACACTTCACCTCCCTCTGACATCGCACCACACTGCAAGACCAGCGATACCGCTTCAGGAATCGTCATGAAGTAACGCGTCATATCAGGATGCGTAACCGTAACGGGGCCCCCTGCCTCAATCTGCCGACGAAAAATCGGTACCACGCTGCCATTGCTACCCAGCACATTACCAAAGCGTACTGAAGAAAAGCAGGGGCCCTTACCATTAGCCGCGGAGACAATCAGTTCGCAGATCCGCTTGGTCGTTCCCATCACATTGGTGGGCCGCACCGCTTTATCCGTCGAGATCATGACAAAACGCTTCACCCCATACTGAACGGCAGCCTCCGCGAGAATACGGGTGCCGCCCACGTTATTCAAGATCGCCTCCTCGGGGTGCCCCTCCATTAAGGGAACATGCTTGTAAGCTGCTGCATGCAATACGCATTCGGGACGATGTTCATCAAAGACATCGTTGATACGAGCCGCATTGGCAATACTGGCAATAATGGCAATAATGGGCACATCTGGATAGGCCGCCGCCAACTCCTGGTCAATCTCAAAAAGAGGCGTCTCTGCCATATCCAAGAGAAGCAGCTGCGAAGGGCCATAGGCGGCCACTTGACGCGCCAACTCGGAACCGATAGAGCCACCCGCCCCCGTCACCAGCACCCGCTTCCCAGCATAACTTTGACTAAGGGCCGCAGCATCCAGCTGCACCGTCTCACGCTGTAGCAAATCCTCAATACTGACATCTCGAATACGCTGCGCCGTCATTCGCCCCGTAATCAGGTCGCTCATGGCTGGCAATATCTGCAACCTGACACCCAAAGACAAGCAAGAGTCCACCAACCGTTGCGTCACCGCTTCACCTGCCGACGGGATAGCCAGCAGCACAACCTCGATGTTCTTATCCTTTATGATTCTCGGCGCATCATCAAGCGCCCCCAGTACATACTTCCCACGGGTCATCATCCCCAGCTTATGTGGATCATCGTCGAGAAAACCCACAATCTCATAATTGAGGGCGGCATTGGTCATCAGTTCCCGGGCGGCCAACTCCCCGGCAGAGCCAGCCCCGACAATCAACGTACGGGCGCCCTGCCCCTGTCCCATCGTGGCTAGATTCTCCCGTACCAACCGCAATACCAACCGCTTGCCTCCCAGTGCTAGGATGGAGAGCAACCAATCAATAATGATCACCGAACGGGGAAAGCCATGAAAGTGAAACACAAATCCGACCAATGCAACAAAAACCAACGAACTCAGGGAGCACGCCTTGATCACACGGGTCAGTTCATCAAGCCCCGCATGGCTCCACAATCCGCGATGGAGCTTGAAGCTCAGATAGGAGACGAGCTTCAAAGCAACAAGAAACGGCAGCGTCATCAACATAACCTGCATATAGTCCGGCGGGATGGCCCCATCAAACCGCAGTAGAAACGCAGCATAGAAGGTAGCTGCCGATAGCACGATATAGGAGTCAATGACAAATCCACCCCGGTGCTTCATAAACCATGCAATCATATCATCACGCTTCCTATGAAACTAAACACGTTTGCAAGTGTCTCATAATCTCGACTATTAGAGCGAACATAGAGTTCACCACAGATTGCGCCAATTGCGCAACCAAAGCAGAATATTCACCACAAAGAACGCAAGGAACACAAAGAAAGAAAACTGTAGTATTGGCCGTCCCGGCCAATAAGCCCCGTTATAGGGGACTCTCAAGATAGGAATTGGCCGAGACGGCCAACACTACAACGTGAACGATTCACAAACCATGTAGGACTCGCCTTCCCGTATTCGGGGAGCGCGTTGCAGCCCCACACCTCAAACCACGGGCGGCCTGATTAGGATTACAAAACACAAAACCGAGGAGTGCACTGATAAAAAATACCCTCGATCCGATTGCAAACCTCTGGCAGATATGCGGGGCGAGGGCGCCCCAACTCCATTATTGCAAAATAAGGTTGGTTTGCTGGGATGGAGGTGGGGCGCCCTCGCCCCGCAGTCAGTAGAAAGTGGGAAGTGGGAGGTGGGACTCGCCGCAATCCCGCTGATGCGGGGAAAGCAGGCGGGCAGGCCCGTGGCGTCCCGACGCGGTTGGGCAACGTGAGTTGGCCTCAAGCCGCAGGCGGGCCTCCACGAGTGCCTTTAGTTCTTTTGGCAATGAAATCAGATATATCACTCACCAAGGCCACTTCTCCCAGTGAGTGAAGCACATCATACCCATCTACGAGATAATCCGTTATATTATAACGGTCAAACAAAGAAAAAGCTTCGGCACCAGATAAAGACTTATTACGTTTATATGCCTCAAGGCAAAAAACCACAAAACGACTATAGTTATATTCGGTGTTATCACTCATCAGGGAATACTGGTAAACCTGTATTTACTTCTTGAATTAGGCAACCTAATAATAACTGTGGACTATGATGCCAAAGTTTCGTTTCTTCACGTTCAAGCACTCTATAAACTTTTGAATTGTAGACTTTGTGCAACGCTTCCTGAAGTGTTGAATTTGAAAAAGAAATCCATTCCTCAACAAGACCCGCTGCTTTTAATTCAAGAATCATTTGGAAGCGAGATTTATTCATTAGGAGACCTTTTCGTAATCAACAAAATGAAGTAAAGCAAGGGCTCTAGGAGTTGCCAACACGACTTGATCAGCCAGTTTATGAGTTCTAAGTCGTACAACCGTTTCCGCATGAGTGAGAATTCCACGCTCATATAAAGCCAGTGTTTCATACAATGTATCATTCGCAACAGGTCCACGAATAACATCGTAAGCAACATTTTGATCAATTTTCCCTGTGCGATAACGCATAACAAAGTCCAACCACTCTTCAGTGGCCGTATCAAAGCATTTTATTCGTAAATCTTTTGCTGCAAAAACGTTATCAGCCTCATAAATTGAAACAATTGCTGTCTCAGATTGAAAGCGACGCATTTTTATTTGTGCCCACCGTTTAGCTTGCCTTAAATTTGTGGTCGTATAAAACCCTGAGCCAAAATCTAGTCGCCGGGATGCTGACAACAGTTTTGGTTCTGATACACAAATTGTACTTCCATGATAAACTTTCATGATCACAAATTATCATTCTTATACTGTAAGGGCGAGGGTGTATCTGGACCATGGACCTTGGGAGCGTGAAAGTGGAGGGTGTGTTTCTGCCATCTAACCTCCAACTTCAGACATCAGTCCTCAGTGGCTCTGCTGCTTTGAACAAGGAGGAAGCGAAGGGAGCGGAGCATTTGATTCTTACCTCTGCTACCAACCTGTTCAAATCCCATTAGTGTTAATTAGTGCAAATTAGTGGTTGCGCTCTTCGAGCTTGAGTCTTCGCTACGCTACGCCCGCACAAGACGGAGGACAAGCAGACATCGTTTCCCGCAGCACGTCTTCAAGTGTAGTGCAAGTCTTGGTTATTTCGGATTCAGTCAAGGTCGGGTGGACCAGGAACATCAGACTCGTCTCGCCAAGGAGCTTGGCATTAGGGAGGCGGGGCTCGGGGCGCCAGCCAGTTTCATCAAAGGCCTTCTCCAGATAGACCTCGGCGCAGCTTCCCTCGAAGCAGGGCACGCCTTGGGCGACGATTGCTTCCACGATGCGATCACGGTTCCAGCCGCTGGCTAGATTTTCAGGGCAGACAAACAGATAGTGTTTATAGCAAGCGTGCTCGCAATCTGCAGGGACCTCCACTCGACGCACCACATCGAATGGCTGCGCAGCAGCATCAATGGCGGCGGCATTGGCCTGGCGTCGGGCGGTCCACTCTGGCATCCGTTTCAGTTGGATGCGGCCAATCACCGCCTGCATCTCCAGCATTCGCGCGTTGGTGCCAAAGGATTCATGCAGCCAACGGAAGCCGGGGGGATGATCCTGACCGTAGACCGCCTTGTGAGACTTTCCATGATCCTTCCGGCTCCACATCGTCGACCATAAAGTTTCATCATTTGTCGTCACCATCCCACCCTCGCCACCGAGCGTCATAATCTTATCCTGGCAGAATGACCACGCCCCGATGTGTCCGATGGAACCCACGGATTTACCTTTATAGCGGGCACCATGCGCCTGCGCGCAGTCTTCAATTACTTTGAAACCATACTCGGCAGAAAGTCCCATGATTGGGTCCATGTCGGCAGGAGAGCCCGCCAGATGAACCACTATCACAGCCTTGGTCTTCTTGGTAAGAACCGCCTTGATTGAGTCAGCCGTGATATTTTGGCTGTTAAGGTCCACATCGGCGAAGACCGGCTTTGCGCCAAGCATAACAATCGCCGAGGCAGAAGCCAGGAAGGTGCGGGGGGTGGTAATGACCTCATCTCCGGGGCCAACGCCTATTGCGTACAACGCGACTTCCAGCGCCTGAGAGCCATTGCCGAGGGCTACGCCGTAGGAACAATCTGCAAACGCCGCAAATTCCTTCTCGAATTCACGGCACTGCTGGCCCGTCCAATAGTTGACTCGGTTTGAAAGCAGTACCTGTTTGACAGCTTCCGCCTCTTCTTCGGAGAAAGACGGCCATGGAGAGAATGGTGTGTTTAGCATATGTCCCGTTATCCGTTAATGGTTATCCGTTAATCGTTGATGGTTAATGGCTTGCAATCAGAGATCGGTTTATCCTCCGTCTTGTACGGGCGTAGCGTAGCGAAGAACCAAGCTCAAACAGCGTAGGGGGAAAGTTAGACAGCTCCTTCGCCTATACCTGCGGAGTATTGTTTCCCTTTTCCCGTCATTCTGTATTTTTGCTTACTGCTACGCGGCTTATCGGGCAGAGTCATCTCAACAAAACCGAGATCCAAGGTGGGCACTAAGTACCTTTTACGGAAATGTTCCCGGTCCTGCAAATCCAAACAACTCATCATCTCTCCCCGAGTCATCTCTCCTTGGATCTGCCGCAACAGAGCCAAGACTTGCGGGGTGACTTGCAGGGTGACTTGCGGGGTGACTTGCGGGGTGACTTGCTCCTTCCGCATGAATTTAATCCGAAAACCGCCGGAAAAGTTTTCGATCAGGGGTTCGGGAAGTGCGGCATCCTGACAGGATTCCAGAATCCTTTGGATCCCACTGCCATACCGTTCAATCAGATTCAGGTCATAGAATACCTGCGCCACCAGTTTATTTCTCGGTTTTGAACTATGTTCGGGATCGAACAGATCCTCAAGGGTTATATCGAAGGGAAGTCCTCCCGGACTCCAGACCTGCAGGGCATCTTCAAATATTTTGATCTGGATGTCAGCCGTATCGCCATAATCGCGGTGACAGATGGCATTGATCACCGCTTCGCGAATGGCCGGCAAAGGATAGTCCCAGATTTCCTTTCGCTCCGGATCCCCCGTGATCTCAAAACGGACATGCAGGTTTTTCTTAATGAAAGCAACCGTTTCCTCCACCTGATCAATAATTGATCCGTCAATCATCCGGTTGTCCATGATATGCACGTTTTCACGTAGCCGACCGACATGCACCACCGCCTGAGTCAACGGCGACTGAGGATTCTTCCCAAACAAAAGAAGCGCCGCCCGCGTAATTTCCTGCTCGGACTGAACCAGCTCCAGCTTGCGCAGCACCAGCCAGGGGGCTTCCTGTTCTGCAAACGAACGGCGCCCCTGTTCGGTTGCCCGGCGCATATAGTTGCGTACCGCATCGAAATCCAGATCATCCCGCGTCTTCCGCGGCACGATCATAGCATCCATGCTCTGCCCCGTGCTATGCAAGTGCAGTTCCGCAATCTCGGAAGGGGTCATCCGTCGGGTTATGCTACCAGAACGACGGTAACAACGCCCACGAGTGGCGATCGGCTTCAAGGGGAACTCCGGCACCGACAGAACGATCACTTCACCTGCACCGAAAGCCATCCGCTCCGCCCCGGGACAAACCGAAGGCTCCGTCCCATTGGCAATGCGGTTTACATAATCACGCAAAGCTTCATGTCCGAATGACTGAGCCAGCGGAACTCCCGTATCGGAAATCCCAATCAGAATGCGCCCGCCGCGGGTGTTTGCAAAAGCCACCGCCGTTTCAATCACATCTGTATTGAACGTCGGCTTAAACTCCAACGTTTCGGATTCGCCTGCTTCAATCAGTTTTCCCAGTTCGTCCTTCATAATCTTGCATTCAATCTAATCAAAACAACGCCGATAACGAAGGCATATTCATCAGATTCCCATTTCCTGATTTACTCCCCCATTAGTGTCAATTTGCCATTCACTCCGTTCATTGCTGGCGATGCCAGCCAGTTGCTCTTCGAGCTGCGGCTCGCAAGCTCGCCGCAGTGAAGATTAGTGGTTCAGCCTTTTTAGCTTTCAGCCTATCCCTCTCACCAACTTCTAACATTCGAGTTCGCTCTTGATTCACAATGCATTCGGTGTGAATCATCGTTGTGGGAAGGCGAATATTGGCTACTCTAAACCTGATGCGTTTTCAATCCTGCCTGTCATGCGGCACTTAACTGCTTCTTGTCTGACGAAACGAACAATTGTGCCCCCCATTCAAGCGCGCAGGCTATGTGTAGAGCATCCATGGCCCGAACCGGGCTTGCCTCTAAAACGCTAATTGCAGAACCCACTACAGGTACGGCAAGGTTGATGATGTCAGCGTCGCGAACATCATCCAGGAGCCGTTGCTTTGCTTCGGCGTATTGAGTTGCAGTAAGCGATCGCTCTCTTCGCCGCCGATTGAGTGCAGATAGGATCTCAGGCACACATATTACACTAAGGCCGAGTTCCGAAGCCTGAGCGCAGGCGAGCTCAACCTTGTCGCTTCCAGGAAGGTTGCGAGTTATCCTTTTCTATGACAGGAGATACTTCGGCAATAGGTCGCCCGTGACGAAGAACGATAAGGGTTTCTCCGTGCTCAACTCTCGTCAGCATCCCCGATGCGTGACTTCTAAAATCCGTCAACGTTACTGTTGTCATACTCCGTCTCCAATCTGTACATGACTGTACAGAAATCAGTGCAGTCAGTCAACTTAAGCGCCCCCTTTTTCAGCTTTTCAGCTATTATAAAATATCTCCCTTTCCGTGGTGTCCGTGCCTTCCGTGGTTAAAAATCCCCAACGCATTTTCCAATCACTTCAATCCTTGCTGTCGCAGCCTTTCCTGATTCAGCTTTTCAGCTTTTCTCTTTTTCAGCTTTTCTCTCTCATCTCTCTCGGCACAACCTTCAGCAATTTATCAAGTGCGGGTACCATCGTCACCAAAATCAATCCCACGTCGCGCCAAAATGACCAGTTATCCAAATAAGCCAGATTGAGTCTCACCTTCGTCGGATAGATGACACGATCATTATAGTCCACGGGGTTTTCCGCTTCCGCAAGCAGCGCCTCCTCATCACGATAGAAGAGCGTCGCGGGACCGGTAATACCGGGACGTAATTCCAGCACTCTCCGATCCTGGCCAGTCAAATGATCGGCATAGCCCGGCACATCAGGGCGCGGCCCCACAAACGACATCCGACCAAGCAGCACATTCCAAAGTTGGGGCAGTTCATCCAGCTTGGTCCGACGGAGCACCCGCCCCACCCCGGTAATACGAGAGTCTCCTCCCACAGTAATCGTCGAACAATCAAGGCTTTCCGTGCGCATACTGCGAAACTTGAAACACCGAAACAGGACACCCTTGTGCCCAACCCGAGTCTGCACGAAAAGCGCAGGGCCCGGCGATGTCAACCGCACCCAAAGCGCCACCACTCCCATCACAGGCAGCAGCACAATGAGTCCCACTAACGCACCAAGGAGATCAAAGCTCCGTTTTAAAAAGAGTTGCCACTGCGTCATTTACTCACGCTGTTGTTCATTGTTAGTTGATGCTCTTTCAGAGCGGGGATCGAAAGAGGGGCCACGTCTTTTGCCCCGCTAGATCCTTTGCGAGAATGGAATCAAACTCCCGGATAATCTTGCAGAACTTGCGTTCAAGCCCACGCCGACCCAGCCCCTGATGCAAGCGCGTCTTTAAGGGAAGTGGCCGAGCCATCTGCTTGAATTCTTCGGGGTCGAACTCATAGGGGTGGCAGTAGGCCACGAATGACTTTTGCCCGTCAATTCCCTTCGAAATAAAGTGGCGGATCAGGCACCAGGGAAGCAAACGATGATAGCCACCACCAGCCACAGGCCATGCTCTCCCCAGCATTTTCAGGGTCGCGACAGGAAGTTCAATCAGCGGTCTACCCGATGAGAGGTCCAGACTCACCGGCTGGGCAGGCCAATTGGGAATTCCGAAACGAGCCGCCACAGCGGGATTAATACTGGCATCATAGACAAAACCTTCTTCAGCTAGAATATCCAATGCCCAGAGCGAATCGGCAATAATGGAAAAGTCCGGAGCGCGATGACCCACGACATTTTGTCCCGTTATGTCTTCAAGCTGAGCCTTCGAGCGCCTGACATCCTCGCGAAACTGCTCGGGGGTGAGACGAAACACATCGACATGACCATAGCCATGTGAGGCTACTTCATGCCCATTGGCCGCAATACGGCGAACCGTCTCCGGAAACTTCTCTGCAAATTTTCCGAGCACAAAGCAAGTTGTTTTCCGCTGCCGCTCCTCGAGGAGATCAAGCAAATACTCCATATTCCGCTGGGCACGATCCGAGATCGGAAGATCCGTATCCAGCGTAGATTGCGCCCAATCTTCTACATCAATTGTCAAAACCAACGACATTACGAACTCCCGCCTAAAGCCAACTCTGCCAGACCCTCTATATTAACAGTTGCACCCGCTGGCACATCCACCAAGAGCGTTCTGCGAACCCCTCCACGATACGCCAAATCAACCGGCGCCTGTTCCAGATCAAGTTCACTTCCATTATTTATAGTCACCGTTTCCCCGTCAATAGCAACCGATACACGACGCGTCTTTGAACTCAACACATCTCGCCAGTAAGCTCCGATGCCATAGAGTGTGTCGATATAAAAATCCCCGTGATAGTCGGTCAAAACATGCCGGAGCATATGTTCCGTAAAGCGGGTACAGGCCAGACCATCGAACTGGCGCATATGCTGGTGGCACATATAAACCATCGGCAATCGTAGACGGTGCGAGCGATGCAGCCAGAAGTGAAGCATCGCGACGTGATAGATATGCTGAGGATCGCACGGATAGCGCGTCGTCAGCTCCACTGCTGAAGTGGCACCAGGATGATGCGGTGCAGGCTGGTAAAGCACATTGTCGCGCGCACGAATGTCGGCCCCACTTAACACATCACACCCCGCCGCTTCCATTGCACGAGCAGTATCGGTATCATTACAACGTCCCGGCTTCGCCCAAGTCCGAGGAACAAACCCGAGTTTCTCCTCGCACCAACGGGCTGCTTCAAGCGCATTATCTCGCTGTTCACCAAAGGAACTCTTGTCATCGCCCACCCAGGGATAGTCACCCTCCCCCATTCTTGCCTGCGGTTTCCACGCATTCCCCGGCGACGCCGAGGCATCCGTTCCATAATGGAGATGACCATGATTGCCCAATTCCAAGCTGTAAGACTTCTTTAAGGTCACCGGATAAGGAGCCCTGAGCGTCAGGTCAACCGACTCACGCATCCACGCAATGAATTCAGGAATCTCAGAGGCGGGGCGAGCTAGCCCATAATGATCGGACCACTCTCGGGCCGCCGCTTCGTCCAATGAAAGTCGCGTGGACAAGCACATCGTTTGAGGAAAGCAGTAACGAGAGGCCAATCCCAACGCCTCTTTCAGGCCCGCGATCGACTGAAAGGTTGCCGTGTCATACAAATCCATATCGCCACGCCAGGCGAAGGCACTCTGGCAGGCGCCCGGGTAGCGGCTGATGATGGCCGTTTCCAAGGTGAGTTCCTCAGCGGGTACACAGCCATCAAAAGTAATCCTAAATGTTCGCGCCATGCCGCCCCATGTCACAACCAGATCAAGCGTCCCGGATGGCAATGCCGACGCCGGCGTCAGATCCCAGCAAAGGGCCGCCACCCTACCTGAGGCAATCACACCATCTGATTGTTGCGCCCCTCCCTGGGCGAGCCAGCCAGGGGGCGCTGACAGCGTTGCGTGGACCGCCGACATGGTAGGAATGCGGGTATGATTGCCCATCAAAAGCGTGAGACGAAGCGGCCTACCGACCAGTAGAGTCCCCAGATGGTAGCGCGGGGAGCGCTCGACAAAAGGAGCCTTTAAATTGAGCGTCAATTGCGGATCGACCGCAGGGGGCAAACAACGAGGATCAGGCGTCGTGAAAGAAGCCGCCAAGAGCGCTCTTTCCCACAACCGATTCGTCAACTCGAAACCCACGACCACTACAGCAAGCGCAGAAACAAACCACGCCGCACATCCACCGAGCAGAAGCAGAGTCAAACCGAACAGAGCCACGGCGAATTCAATCACCATTCGCCGACATTTCAACCGCTTTTCAGCCAATTCCCAGACTACATTGGCCAAATACATTAGCCAGCCAATCCGCCAACGGGCCAAAACGGAAAAACGTGCCGCCACAACCAACGTCAACAATGCGATACCAAATATTTTTAAAAGTACGCTCATTCAAACGGATCCCATGTTGGATGCTGGGCAATGCTTCCATCGCCCAGCCGTTCAAGCGTCAAGGCGTAATGCTCAAAAACGGCTTCCTGCCTAAGTTCGTTGCTAACCCAATCGTGTCCACGCCCCCCCATGGCCCTTGCTGTTTCGGGGGCATCTGCTAAATCCACAATCGCATTTGCAAGTCCTTCCGCATCACCACTCCCTACAACAACTCCGGCCTCATTCTTTCTAATGATGTCAGCCTGCACACCCTCCATGGCGGCCGCAATCGGCTTACGCGACCCCATGTAGTCTATTAACTTGTTCTCGAAGTAGATGTGTGCCAACGGACTTTTGAACAGCGTCATAATGCCAGCATCAGCACCGGCGATAATCGACGGCACAACCGACTTTGAAACCGCATCATGGAAGTGAATGTTGGACAGATTTAGTGAACGCGCTAACGCAACACACGACACTTTGCTCTGGCCGGAACCGAAGAGATCAACGCGAATATCCGGCCGGTGCTGGAGGGCTTCAGCTGCACGCACGATAACGTCGATAGCGGTCACCTCCGTGTGCGTCCCTGTATAAACCGCTACGAACTGATCGTTCCATCCGTATTGCTCACGCGTCTCAGTCCGAGCTTCAGCAGGAAGCGCAAACGCTGCGGACTCATAGCCATTTGGAAAGAGATCAATCTTTTCAGCCGGAATCTGTTTTTTGAGAAGTTCAGTCTTGATGCCGGGCGTAAGACTGACAATCCGATCCGCCCCCTGATAAATCTGGTGTGCCATCCATTGCAACGGGGCCGCTTGCCACTTTACAATAGAACCTCTGACAAGGAGCGCATCCGGCCAAAGATCGCGAATTTCCAGTAAGAACGGGCATTTAAGACGCTTGGCGTTCCGGTAGGCGGCGTATCCACCAAAGAGCGGCTGAATGCTAGACATAATCACATCAGGTGTAGCAAGAGACCGTGCGTAGCGGTTAGCAGAAAAAGCAAACCTACCATAACTGTTGAGCCTGGCCATCAGGCTCTTGCGAATACCACGCGGAGTCTTTAACCGATGAACCCTAATACTCCCCACTCCCAAGGTTCGTTCCTCAACGGGCTCATCCTGTTCGTTGTACGCATTGAAGTCGCAGGCAACCACATCAATGTGATGCCCTCGTGCGGCCAGATAGTCAACGAGCTTGCGCGGTTGCGCAGGCCCCGGTGCATCCGGCCCGGCAAAGAATTGGTGAATGTAGAGTATGTGCATGTTTAGTGAATCCGTTAATCAGTGAATCGGTGAATCAGTGAATCGGTGAAACAGGGGATCGGTTATTCGGTGAAACAGGGGATCGGTTATTCGGTGAAACGGTGAAGCGGTGAATCGGTGAAGCGGTTGATCGGTTGGTCGGTTGATGGGTTGGTCGGTTGGGGGCTTTCCTATGCTCTGCTATCGACCGAGAATGGTGTCGATTCCGTTGAGGACAACATCAATATGTCGACGCATCAGCTTCCCTACACATTCTGATAGTTCGATTCGATCAAGGGCGGTGATAAGGGAAACATTAGCAACAGAATCTTTTGGCAAACCCGTCACGTTAGCCTTAAGCAAGATGTTGCCCGGTGCATTTTGCCATTTCAGGTTGCTGGTGAGAGGAACACAGACCACGGTAGCAATTCGGCTACGGTTCATCGCATCGCACTGGACGATAACAACCGGTCGACGAAACCCCGCCTCAGAGCCAGTAGGTTCGCTAAGGTCAGCCCACCAAACCTCGCCTTGACTGATTACCATTCCACATGCCGCAATGCTCTCCGTGCGGCCCTCCGGGTGAAATCATCCACCTCAGTCCCTGTTTCGTTGAGAACGCGGTTCATGGCGGCTGTCACTTGATCTTCGTCATGCTGGGCGACAAAATCAGACAATGCGCGGGCGTAAAGACTACTACGAGAGGTGTGGAGGCGATGCGCGAGGCGCTCGCCTTGCGCAAACACATTATCGGGTATAGATACTGCAGCTTTCATACCATCAGTATTACCTTTCTACAGATTGAAGGTCAAGGGGGGAATCGGTGAGACGGTGAATCGGTGAGACGGTGAATCGGTGAATCGGTGAATCGGTGAGACGGTGAATCGGTTAATCAGTGGGGCGGTGGGTCAGGTTTCGGGGACGTCGGTGAATTCGCTGGCCTTTTTAAGCATGGTTCCTAGCATTTTGCCAACAGATTGCACCTCCTGAACCAATGCAGTGTGGGTTTCGGTAGACATGTATTCACAGTCATGGGCGTAGTCGAGCCATGTATCTGTTTCGCTGTTTTCCCCGTCACAGTCCGTGAGTTTTGAGACAAAATGAGCTGCGTAGCGCCGCTTGGCCCAAGCTTCACGAAGATTGGCACAAACAGACCGTGAACTCCGCCGTATTTGGTCGGTTAATGAGTAACGCTCGTCACTTGGCCATTCCTTGGACTGGCGGAAGATCTTCATGGATAGAGCGTATGCAACTTGGTAGACCTCTAAGTCCTTTGCAGATTTTGCCTTCATCAGTCTTTTCTCCTTCTTTCTTCACCGTTTCACTATTTAACCGAATCTCGTCTTTTCTTTCTTCACCGACAACCGACTCACCGATTAACCGAGTCACCGACAACCGACAACCGACTCACCGACTCACCGATTCACCGTTTCACCATTTCACCGACTCACCGATTCACCGATTCACCGCGTCCTCCGGACGAGGTTCGCAACATAGCCTGACGGCTCTTCTTACCGAACAGACGAGAGAAAAACACAATACCATAAGCCAACGTCGGAGCCGGATCCGCCCAGGAGAAGATCTCGTCCCGCAAGTTACGTCCAAAAAACCAGAAGAAGCTGGGCCGTGCCGTAAAACGCTCCGGGGAGCGAAGGAACCAGACACAGTCACTCAGGAAATAGCGCATGTAGAGACCTTTTCTGTATTCGAACTGAGGTTCCACGGATCTGCCAATCGCCACACAATACAGAATGTAAGGATAATCCAGCCCTGCCTCGACAAGAACTTTGATACTTCGTGTGAACCGTGGATTAACCTCCATCAGCTTGGGCGTATTGTCGCGCGGGTCCACGATAAAATCGCAGTCGCCCATTCCATACCAACCAATGCCCTGAAGAAAACGAGTGGCTAGATCCAGAATGTCCGAGCGGTCGACCGTTGAATTCAACGTGCTGGAACCACCGGAAGGCGGATAGAAACGCGGCTTGTCATACACCCCGCCGACGAGGGCCTTTCCTTCCGCATCCAACACCACCTCCGCCTTATACTGCATGCCGCTGTGAGGAATGAATTCTTGGACAATGCAAGCCTTGTACTCGGCCTTCGTCTTCTCATACAACCCCTTCAGCTCATCGGAATCTTTCGGATAACTGATGCCGCGAGCACCATTACTAATGCAGGGCTTCAATACAACAGGATAAGCGGGGATAGCTTGGGCGACAGCCTCGATACCGACATCATCTGGATAGTAGGTCGTTGGAATGGGAATCCCCAAACGCTCAGCCTCCTGCATCGTCTTTGACTTGTCACGACAGATCAAGAAATGCAACTCATCCACAATTGGGATCTTGGTGTAAGGCGCTAGCCGTTCACGCGCATTTGCCAAAAGCCAGGTGGCGGTCTCTCCACACACCATCGTGACGGGATAGTCACCATCTTTCACCATCTGCTCTACCCAATCGACAAACGCGTCCGGATGCGTATTGGGATCCGGAGAAATCAGACGGAGGCGGGGATAACGCGAAAAGAGGCCCATGCTGATTCGCCGCGGTGCGGCAGCCGTAATCGGGACACCGTGCCGATGCAGATTAGCTAATACCGGCAGGCTCTCGTTCTCATCAGCGCCCAGCAGCAGCACGGGAGGATTCTGTTTCGGTGAATCGGTGAGTCGGTGAAGCGGTGAATCGGTGTGTCGGTGTGTCGGTGAGTCGGTGTGTCGGTGAATCGGTGTGTCGGTGTGTCGGTGAATCGGTGAATCGGTGTGTCGGTGAATCGGTGAATCGGTGAGTCGGGGAGTCGGGGAGTCGGTCATGTTACACCTCCACGTTTACGGATGAATAGGCAGGCACAGAGATTAAGCGCATGTGGCGCCGGCCGCCAACATATTCGACCTCCAGAGGCAATCCAGCCAACGGCCGCGAACCCAAATTCTCAACATGAATCCGGGAACCATCCCGGGTGACCTTTACACAGCGGGTCTTTTCGCTAAACACGTCGCGCCAGTATCGTCCCACAGCGGTCATTGTGCCCACGTAGAGGTCACCATCGTTATCGGCCAAAACGTGCTGCAAGAGTGCCTCGGTCAGGTGATAACTACTCTCTCCTTCGTAACGTGAAAGATGGTGATGTGCGAGAAAGACCATCGCGCTGCCCTTGCGGCGTGTGACACCAATCCAGTACTTCAACATGGCGAGTTGAAAAATATTCTTAGGGTCGCGAGGATGAAGACGCGCAAGATCAACGAAACGCTCGCAACCCGCAGGATGATGGGGAGGTGTAAGCGTAATAAGCTTAGATAGTTTTGAAGCATCGGTCTCTGATCCCACCTCCAGGCCTGCCGCCTCAGCGGCTCGCGGGGTATCGTCATCTCTCACATCACTTGGAATGGTATAGCTTGTGGGGACAATCCCAAGAGTCTTTGTTATAAGCTCTGAGCCCTTGAGCATATTGTCCCGTTGTTCAGTGAAGGAGTCAGCGGGATAGGCACTCAGCCAAGGATAGTGCCCCTCCCCCACGCCGGCGTGACGCTTCCAATTATTGTCGGAATCTGCAGCCGCGTGCGTGCCATAGTGGAGGTAACAGTGGTTGCCAATCTCCATCGAAAAGGGTTTTTCATTGGCCGTAGGCCACTCCTGCTCGGGTGCCATATCAACCTCTGTCCGAAGGAACTCTATAAAAGCCGGAATTTCTTCAGATCGGCGGTTCCAACCAAAATGATCACAAAACTGACGGTGCTCTTTTTCGTCAAGACTAAGCTTGGAGGAGAGCATAAGGCTTGAGGGCATGCAGAAACGTCGGGCCATTTCCAAGGCAACTCTGAGTCCCTCCTCCGATTGGAACGTTGCAGGATCATACAAGTCCTGATCCCCACGCCATACAAAGGCCCCACTGCAACCGTGCTTCCATCGGGTTATGGTTGCTTTGGTGATCTGTAAATCATCCTTGGCAAATACCGACTCCATGCAGAGCGTTCGCTTTACGCAGAAGTCACCATGCATAACCTGAACGGAAATGGTGTTTGATCCGCTTGGGTTGACTGCAGTGACAGAAAAGGGGATAGAAACAACCTTACCTGGCGCGGGCATAACCGATTCAGTTGAGGGAGTCTCGGAAATCTTGATGTCATTACTGTCCGTGGCTATATGAGTCTCCAGAGGAAGCTGGGGGAGGATCTTGCTGGGATTCAGCACTAGCACCTCGAATTCTTGCGTTGTGCCTACCGGCCAATGCCCGAGAGCATGCACAGATCCAGTGCGATGGAGCACAGGCCCACGTATGGAAACGATAAGTTGTGGTACAGGCAGCGGGACCGTGTGACGTGAGGGGCCGAATTGTTTCGCAAGCCGTCCGGATCTGTAGAGAAGGTCCTTATGCAGCGACCAGATCCAGAGAAAAGCAAGAGCGACAGCAATGGCACACGCACTCCCCGCACCAACAACGATCCACCATCCTGCGGTGATACCAATCAGCAGCAGCGTATCGACAATAGCGCGCCCCAATCGCAGCTTTATCTCAACTGTTTCGTAGACCAGATTCGCCGCAAGCATCGCACCCCCAGCGCGAAACCGCGCAAGAAAAACGCACTTACTAAGCAAGAAGACCAGCGTGGCCGGCACAAGTAAAACTAAGATGATGATTGTCACAATATTATTCATAATTCAGATCAGCGTTATCTGCGGCTAAAGAAGAATTGAACCGCGGATTACGCAGATATACGCGGATAGGGAAAACCCTCATACATTTTCAGCAGAGCCTGAGCATCCGCGTTAATCCGCGTAATCCGCGGTTAAAATCAGCAGAGCCCAGCAGAACCAGAGCATCCGCGTTAATCCGCGTAATCCGCGGTTAATCCCTTCCCTTTCCTAATAGCCAGCGCAACAGTTGCTCCAACAAAAATGCCAAGTTCGTTCATTGCGATATCCCGCCACTCACAGCCACGCCCTAAAACAACATATTGTTGGATCAGTTCGCTAGCAAGGCTTGCTGCAGTCAAAAGCAAGAGCACCCGAACGTACGTTTTGAACCCGGCATTTAGGGGAAGACACGAACCCAAGAAAGCGAGTCCCAGAAAACAGAATCCATGCACGGTTCTGCTACTATGCAACACTTTGTAGAAAGCTTGTTTCGTGTGGGGTTTGACTGTCTTAGTTGCTTCGATGGTCCTGTTGGTTTCCCTAACCGTCTCAGCAGGCACAAACATAACGACCGAAGTCATCACCAGCCATGCCAGAAACAGTAAATATATTAGAGTACGCTTCATTCTATCCCAATACGCGGATGTACACACATAGATCTATAAACGGGATTTGAACAGGAGGCAGCAGAGGTAAAAAGGAGCACAATCTCAGCCCTCACGTTTCAGCCCCCATTCCTTCCCTCTGCAACCGCGTCACCGACACCCGCCCCCCCCGACTCACCGCCCCCCCGATTCACCGACCACCGATTCACCGATTCACCGACTCACCGACTCACCGCCCCCCCCCTCCTGCGTTGGATACGCTACTGAATCGCATCCAACGTCTCGTCAATAGAGGCAACTGTCATGCCGGGGCGCATTTCCCAGCCCTCTGACACTGGACACACAATCCAAGTGTGCTCAGGCGCGATATCACCAAGAATTGTCATGCAACCTTTTGTCACTTGCGGCGAAATCGATGCTTTGAACTCGAATGCCAAGCGGCGCGTTCCTTGCTCCATGACCAGGTCTACCTCCTCCCCATTAGAGGTACGGCAAAACGAAGGTCGCCACCCGGGAAGCGCCGCGCACAACTGCTCAATACACCACCCCTCCCAGGAAGTGCCAATCACAGGATGCCCTTGAAGCCCATCCATATCTTGAATCTCCAGAAGACTATGCAAGATTCCTGAGTCGCGAATATAGACCTTGGGCGATTTAACAAGGCGTTTCCCGAGATTGGCCTCCCATGGCAATAACAGGCGCAGCATAAAGCTCTGGCTCAGTATCCCTACATATTTTCTGGCCGTCGTATGGCTCACCCCTAACGCCTGACCTAATGCGGCTGTGTTAAGCGTTCGACCGTGGTGATGTGCAAGCATTCGCCAAAGGCGCCCCAGCAATTCCGACGACGAACCCACGCCCAGAAGTGCGATATCCTTTTCGAGAAACGTCTGAGTAAAGGACTCCCTCCACGCGCGACTAGCGGATTCATTGCTTGCCAGCAAACTCCCAGGAAACCCCCCCCTCACCCACTGCTGCTCAATATTATCGACGCGCCCCCCTCGGCACTCCTGTCGCAGGAGTGGGGTCAGTTCATGATACCGGATGCGACCGGCCAACGATTCTGAACTTTGCCTCAGGAGTTCCGGAGATGCGGATCCAAGCACCAAAAAGCGATACCGTTGTTCCGGATCATCCGCCAAAACGCGCAGCACCGTAAATATATCAGGAAGGCGCTGTATCTCATCAAGAACGACCAATTTATGGGTCTGTCGCGACAGAAACCACTCTGCATCAATTAGTTTTCTCTGATCCGAGGCTCGCTCAAGATCCAGATAAACCACATGCTCAGAATCCTGCGCATCGGCTATGTTTCGCGCCAGCGTAGTTTTCCCGCATTGGCGTGGCCCCAAAATCGCAGTTACCGGCACCTCTGCTAAGGATGAGGCTATCCGCGGTTCAATCCCACGCAAGATATAGTTATGTACTCTGCCACTCATACTTTCAGATTACATAACAAAAGCGCATCTTCAAGACTATTCATTCTCACTCCCATCCCGCAAGCACTCCAATATTGAGACATACATAGAACTTCACCGCGGATTACGCGAATTGCACTGATAAAAGAGGAACACTCATCGAAGCGAAGACCCTGAGCCTGCCGAAGGGCGACCTCCGACCTCAGACATCCCTTCATCTATTTCAGAACACCAACAACATCATTAGGTGTAATTACAATTGTATCTGAAATCCCTATTGCTGAAGAGTTTTCTCTTATAAAGATTACCTGCACAATATTCTTTCCCTCCGCAAACGGGAGATTACCTGCCACGATTCTAAGTTTCTTAGATAGTGTTTCCGCATTTGCTTTTTGCCATTTTGCTTCACCAATCAATATAGATTTTCCGTCATGTGATTCGGCAACAATGTCAATTTCAAGAGGCTTCCCGTCTAATCCGTTTCCCCACCAGCGTCGACCAACGCCCCAACCGAAATGCTCTATATCCAGCTGCGGAAGAACCTGTCTGGCTAATTCCTCCCACATTTCCCCCACATGTGATGCAAAGCGGGGTTTTAGTTTTTGGCAGACTCTTGATGTCAACCCCATTTCAAGTAGAGACTTTTCCGGATACACAAAACGAAAATAGAAACTCAAAAACGGATCATCCAATTTGTACAACGTGCGTTTTGAAGAGCGGGGATTATGTCCAAAGGGGTATTCCCTTCGTATATACCCCAATTCCATCAAAGTTGATATTGGACGCGCAAGACTACCGGCTGGTTTTCCAAGACGTGATGCAATTTCGGACAGACGGTGGCAACCTGCGCCTACCAAAGATAGAATTGAGTATGGCTGCACGGCACTTCGGAGATCATCGGCAAGTAACCGTATCGGTTCATCGTGAAGTATACCATCCCGATCCAGTATTATGTTCGTGAACGCTTCCGTTATACTATCGTAATCGGCAGCCAGTTCCCAATAGCGAGGAACACCACCGAACACGGAGTAGTATTCTAGTGCTGCTGTAGCATCCAATTTGAGAGCATCTGCTATCCATCCCACCGACAAAGGGCGTACTTTAATGATTTCACTGGCACGACCATAAAGAGGAGCGTTGGCATCTAATGCAATCCCGTGCATCATCCGCTGAGATGAACCACAGAGAAGAATAGATGCACCAGGGCCATCAGGACGATCAATCAGTTTTTGCAGGATACTAGGCAATTCTGGAGAATTTCGGACAAGATAAGGAAATTCGTCAAGAATCAGACGAGTTCCTTTCGGCACAGCACGAGCCATGCTTGATAAAATCGCATCCCATGATGGATACAGAACAGTATCAAAGCCAGGAACCATGCGAGCAATTTCTACCGCCAAAGAGTGGCGTTGAAGCGTGCTGTCGCTTTGATCGGCAAGAAAATATATAGTTTCAGTTGTTCTCAAATGTTGCAATAAACGAGATTTTCCACAACGCCGCCGACCATAAACGATAGCCAATTGTGGATTATCGGAATTCCATAACTTCTGTAGTTTTTCTATTTCCTTATATCGATTCAGAAAAGGAAGCTTCTTCATTTTTCATCTCTCATTAACATGTTTCACAAACATTATGTTTGTTAAGCATGTTGTTCAAGTTAAAACTCGAGTTAGGAAAAGCGCGGGAAGGCAGGCGGGCAGGCCACACCGCAATCGCGCTGACGCGCGCAAGCTGGCGGGCAGGCGGTGGGGAGTGGAGAGTGGATGGCTCTCCCATCCGCCGAAGGCGGTGGGAATGCCTCTTGAGATGATTGGCATTAGTGTTAATTAGTGCAGATTAGTGCAGATTAGTGGTTCCGACCTCTGACTTCCGACCTCTGATCTCAGATTTCTCAAAGCGAAGCGAAGACCCTGAGCCTGCCGAAGGGCACTCCCACTGTCCCTATCCGCGCCCATCAGCGTAATCCGCGGTTAAATCTCTTCTCTCAGGAAGCAAATAGAACCGCGGATTACGCAGATTGCACTGATAAAAGAGGAACAGACTCCCAACCTTCCTCTCCCACATCTCACTTCTCACTTTCCACATTCCACTCTCTCCTGCCACCACTCCACAATCTCCGCCCCCGTAGCGCACCACGGATTCTGCTCTGCAAGTCTTTCCAGCAGCTGCTCATAGACCCATTGCCAATCCGCATACTCCGGCTCATTGAAATAGTTATTGTGCCACAGGAGTGAGACCAATCCGCCCTGTTCAATTACGGGCGTAATGGCGTCCCATGCCGCCTCAAGCGCGTCCTTCCCATTGAGCTTGAGAGAGCGAAAGAGGGTACAGTCCATCACTGTCAACGGGAAGACGGTGAGTCGGTGAGTCGGTGAAGCGGTTGTCGGTGAGTCGGTGAGTCGGTGAGTCGGTGGTCGGTGGTCGGTGTCGGGGGCAAAGAACGGGGACATGTGTCCATCCTTTGGGCCTAGCTTATGAGCATCCCCAAACGTGGCGTCATAGCTAAAACCTGCAGTAGATTGTGCGGCCCACGTTGGGGCGCCATCATGCCGTAGCAGATGATTTCGTATGCCTGTCACCTTAATGGACAGAGCCGATTCGAGATCCTTGCGGCATTGCTGGTAGCGTTCTATTTGATTCAAGCATTTAACGCCGCCGTGCATGCCGATTTCGCCATTAGCAGCCTGAATGCGTTCAATGATCTGATGCAGCGCGGGATCAGCCAGTCGGTAACGCGGACCATTTTTCGAAGCAGTAACATCATGCAGGACGTAGAACGTGGATCGGAACCCATGTTTCGCTTCAATTGTCAGAATGGTTTCAAAATCCTGGATTGGCTTTTTCGGGGCAAACAGCATTCGCGCCAGTCGTTTCACCGCCAGCTTCACATTGCCTGGCTCGCCCTGCGTCAGCACCCGCCGGATATGATTTGCCGTTGCCAGAAAATGAAACAACTCCCGATCATGGATCTGATCAATATCGTGAGACAGAAAGAGGGCAAATGGGGCGGCATTTGGCCAGACAATATTTGATGATTTAGTCATAATTAGAGAGATGTTGCTTTCGTTATCAAGCCGGCGTCACGCAGTGACCAGCTTGCTCCCCGGGTGCTCATAGAGCCCTTCAAGGGTGCCCAGTTCACCTTCTCTATCCCGAAAGTTATTCATATTTCAAATATAATACTCAACAAACGAATAGACACAATTCGCAATGTCGGAGATCGGGGGTCGGATGTCCGACCAGCGATTCACCGATTCACGGACTCACCGATTCACCGACCACCGCCTCACCGACCACCGACTCACCGATGAACCATTTCACAGAGCCACGCTACAGATTTACCATTCAATAACATAAAAAGGCTTCGCCGGTATGCTCTTCCCTGGCTATGCCCCCGAAATTTGGCCGTTCCATAGTTCTGTCAGGAATTGATTGATAGGGAGTATCTCTATATTGTCGTCAGTGCGTCGCGCCTTCGGGTCCATTGAGACCAGAATAGACCGTTTTGGACTAAATTCCTCTTTAAAAGCACGCAGGCCGCGCAGGTCATGATTGGCTGCCATGCGGGTAGCCTTGATTTCAACCGCCACCTCGCCGTCACCCAGTATAAAATCAACTTCAAGCTGTGATGTGGTTCGCCAGTAGGCTAGGGGCAGCCCATTTGCATAGTCGCGCCATGCAACCAGTTCCATAAAGATGAAATGCTCCAGTGCTCGCCCCCAGAGTTCCGATCCCGGCTCAATGGTGCCCCGACGTGCCAGTGCCCCGGCGACACCGACATCGAAAAAGTAGAAGCGAGGTGCATGGATGGTTCGCCGTCGAGCCCGCCGTGTATAGGCGGGCAGGATATGGCCGACAAGGGTCTGTTCAAGAATCTCGAAGTATGCCTTTACCGTGGGGGCGCTGACCCCGCAATCGCGTGCAATGTTCTGGTAGACGACCATTTCGCCATTTGTCAGGGCCGCAATTTCAAGGAACCGTCCGAAAGCCGGAAGGTTGCGCACGGCGGCCTCGGCTGCGATTTCCTCACGCAGATACGCGCCAATATAGGCATCGCGTAACGTTCGACTATCGCTTGTGCCGTAGTGAGGCGGCAGTAGCCCCTGGTTAAGGGCGTTTGACAGATTGAAATCAGGAATTTCTGACGATGTTAAAGGGTGGAGTTGAAGGGTCGGCGCCCGACCACCTAGCAAATTAGCGTGGCCACGTTTGACTTTGCGGGCACTAGAACCGCAAAGGATAAAACGCAGCCCCAGCCGTTCGATCATCCAATGCACCTCGTCCAGCAAATCCGGAACCTTCTGAATTTCGTCGATAATGATCGGGGTGACTTGGTTGGAGCCCGTCAATTTCCGCTGTTGCAATTCCTGTCGGATGATACCGGGATTCTGAAGGCACCGCCTGTATTCGTTCGATAACAGCAAATCGTAAACGATGGCCTCAGGGAAATGCGTACGCAGCAATGTGCTCTTGCCGGTCTGCCTGGGCCCCCAAAGAAAACAGCTATGACGGTTGCAAATATCCAAATTGACGGTTCTTTTATACATGACAATCCAAAGTAGCGGTTTGGTTTGTCATTACAAGGCAAATTTTAATTTCGGATATAGCCACAGAGCATAATCTCCCTTTTCGTGTTGTTCGTGTGTTTCGCTGCGCCCTCTATAGCAAGATGGGTGGTCATAAGCCCGAGCAACCCGACTTCCGATCTCCCGACCACCGTCCCACCGACTCACCGACTCACCGTCCCACCGACTCACCGATTCACCGACTACCGACTACCGACTCACCGCCCCCGCCCCCCCCCGCTTCTGCGGAAAACAGCGAGGAGATCAGCCGTACAGTTGGGGTCGTGTTGGCGTGCTGAATGAGTGCTTTGGTGAATCCACTTCTACTAAAGAGTAGCCATTGGATATTGGCGGCCAGAGGGAGAGACTCCCGCTTTGCGGTTTCCTGCAGGTGATCCAGAACCGAGAGCCCTACCTTCTTGCGGGACCACTTGCACTCGCCGAGTAGCGTAAACTGGTACTTCTCATTCACGGCCGCAACGTCGATCTCGTAATGGGCGGTCCACTGTCGCCCAACATTGATGGTACCGGTTCCCGAGGTGAGGTGGGCTTTTGTGTAGTGGCGACAGAGTTCCTCATAACAGTACTGAATATGGTGGTCCAGGAGGGGGCGTAGTCTCTCGAGTGCGGCGAGAGTGGCATCGAGTTCGAAGTAGCTTTCATACGGATAGACGCAGCCAAACCAGAGTCGAAGAAAGGGGTCGGTAATGTCGTAGACTCCACGCTTTGAACGGGAGGGGTTCTTCTCCGAGACCGGGACACTGCGCCTGACAATGGAGAGATCCCGCAAGAGCGATAGGTAGCGGGTGAGTGAGTTTGCGGGTTGTTGCAGCCGTGATGCCATCTCGGAAATACGGGTAGCCCCTGATGCAATAGCTTCGAGCAGACTCCAACAGACATTTGGGACATCAATTTCATCCTGCAGAAGATAACGCGCCTCGGCATGCAGCGGAGCGCTGGGAGCAAGGATGCCACGCGTAAGTGCCGCATCGAAGTCGGCAAACGCCGAAAGCAACTCGAGGTAGCGAGGGACGCCGCCACAAAGCGCGTAACGCTCGACACAGTGAGTCTCGGTGACGGAGGGCAAAAAGGCGCGCACGTGCGAGTATGGTAGAGGGCGCAGCAGGATACTGGCGTCGGAGCGACCATAAAGGGGGGAGCTGTGCGATAGCGTCTCCCTGTACATCATGGATGTCAGAGATCCACATAGTACCAGCATCACATTTCCCTGTTTCCAGTGTTCATCCCACCATTTCTGAATCAACGACGAGAAGGCACGATCCGTCTGGCAGAGGTATTGATACTCATCCAGGACCAGAATGGTCTTCTTGGTGGGGTCGCGGAGGCGATCGAATGCGGCAAAAAGATCGTACCACTCCGAATAGGAGGCCTGTGCGAGAATCGACTCATTGAGCGCGTCGCCCATGGCGCGGGCAAGCGCATTGCGTTGCGACACCTCTGCCGCCTTGTCGGCCATATAGTAGACGCATGGCTTGGATTTGGCAAAGCGCCCTAGCAGTGTCGTCTTACCCAGTCGACGCCGGCCGTACAACACCACCAGCTTGCTCCCCGGGTGCTCATAGAGTCCTTCAAGGGTGGCCAGTTCACCTTCTCTATCCTGAAAGTTATTCATATTTCAAATATAATACTCCAAAAACGAATAAACACAAGTCGTGATGTCGGAGATCAGAAGTCGGATGTCCGACCAGCGATTCACCGATTCACGGACTCACCGCTTCACCGACAACCGACTACCGTTTCACCGCTTCACCGATTTCACCGACCACCGATTCACCGACTCACCGCCTCACCGACTCACCGACCCCCGTCTCACCGTCTCACCGTCTCACCGACCACCGATTAACCGTTGCCAGGAAATGAAACAGCTCCCGGTCATGGATCTGATCAATGTCGTGGGACAGAAACAGTGCGAAGTTTGCGTCATTGGGCCAGATTGTGTTTTTGGGTTCAGTCACTGGGAGGATTGTGAAGTTATAAAGTTGGGATTACAACACTGGAAAAGTTAACCACGGAATACGCGGAAGGACGCGAAAAATGGTGTTAATTTGCTTGGCAAGCATGCCCGCGAAAATCCCCATCATGGGGTTCTTGAAAAAGCTAAAATCACCGCTTCACCGCTTTACCGACTCACCGACCTACCGCTTCACCGGTCACCGTCTCACCGACTCACCGCTTCACCCCAATCGCCATAATCAGCGGATGCAGATTCACCCTGCCCAGTGTCAGAATTTGAACAAACATTGCCAGCGCGGTAACCACAAGACCTTTCAATCCGCTGGACTCGCGAGCCAGAGAACGCTCCACGGAACGCACCCCAAATCCGGTCGATTCAAGAATGTGCCGAAACTTCACTGGATGCCCAACGAATTAACGGGTGCCTGAGTATTGTTTATTGAAAGATGCTTACTCATCTGTCATTCATCCGTAAGGCCCAATTCCTGCATCACAGTTTCGCGTCTGCAATCATCCGATTTCCAAGGCATACAGTTTCGCCGCAAAAGCTTTACAGGTACCCCAGCGACAAGCGTCATCGGCGCCACACTTCTATTAACAAGTGAACATGCACCTACCGAAGCATAGGCGCCGATCTCGATATCTCCAGTGGGCTGACCACCAAGCAAAGTACTTTCACATCCAATGTAGCAGCCTTTACGCAGGATCAATCTATGATCCTCGGATCGCGGACCATGGCAAGCAAACGTAACCCTGTAGCTTACAACCACATCATCCTCAATGACCATGCGGTGGGGGTGCATGCAGCGGTTCCAAATAGGCGGCAATGCCGGGGGTCTGATCCTGTCGCGAGGAA
>CAZNWT010000060.1:0-26488 GCA_964576795.1 uncultured Victivallales bacterium | reverse complement strand
CCTCGCGACAGGATCAGACCCCCGGCATTGCCGCCTATTTGGAACCGCTGGATTCCGCATCAGCATATTGCTCCATGCACGTCTTGGCGTACTCTCCAAGCACAACAATGTGATCCATAAGCTCCACGACATCTTGGATGAATTTGCGGTCAATGTCTTCAAATTGTCTGTTGTGTGGAAGGGGGTTATGTTTTGTCCATACCAGAATGGCACCTAGTTGTTTAAACTCAACGATGTCTTGTAGAAGAAGGGCGGCGCGTTGGGAGGTCTCATCCCGGTCTCCTGTTGCAGAGTGGTAGTAGGGTTCAAGTTGGTGAAAGTGGATGATGCGTTTTCGCTGGGAATCCCGGAGCATCACTTTCAGTTTGGTGTGATCATCAAAGATGATGCAGGTCCACCCGAGTTTCTGAAGTGCTTTTGGAATGATGGTGTAGAAAGGGTTCCGCGGATTTTGGGGAATATGCTGTATGACCATCGCCTTTTCCGGGCCACTAAAAAATGCCCTTATTGTCTGGAGTGGCTTAAACACGCCGAGTCTTTTGGAGACGCACCGTATCGTATTGCGGATCACAGAGTCGCCCTTTTGCAGAGGTCTGTGTAGCGGGTGATCATGTTCGACCGTGAGAAGGTAGTGCAGTCGAATGCGGTTGCGGCAGTCGATAGTGCTTTGTATTGCTGCTGTAACTCTTTGAGTGCCTTGGTGACGGCTTTCGTTGATAACATGTCAACGACGATGCCACAGCGGTTCTGTTGGATTTCTGTTTTTATGCCGATGCAGTTGCTCACGATGACGGGTCTGTTTGCTGCGAGGGCTTCGAGTAGGGAATGGGGGTAGGGTTTGATGACGCCGGCGTGTTCAGCCAATGCGATGGCGGCATGGCTGCGTGAGAGTAGGGCGTACACATTGGCATGTTCGTTTATGACTTCGACTCGTGACTCGAGTCCATGTTGGGTAATGCGTTGCTCCAGTGCGGCAAGCTCAAACCCCCGCCACAGGAAGATAAGGTTTACGTCCGGCAGTGTCTTGACGGCGGCGAGAAGTGCATCAATTCCTTTGGTATGAAACTGTTCGCGGCTCCACGGTGCGGATCCTACCAGAATAGTGAATGTCTCTGGGCGGTTGTCTGGTACTGGCTGACTCGGAAGATCAATGGCTGGTGGAATATGTGTTGCCGAGGTAACCCCGCGTTTAGCAAGCCAATCCACATCTGCTGGATGACTGACCGCGATAGCGTCAGTCCGGTTGGCCGCGCGTTGCGAGAACAGCCTTTCCCTATCATGGAGACTGGCCGTTACGGTGTGGACAATGGGTTTGTCGATGCGTGAGAGGGCTGGGATGTGCCAGAGTCCAGGTGCGAAGATGTGGAGCAAGTCCACATCTTGAGCCAGTTGGCGAAGGCGATTGATGGCATGTAGCCCGAGCATGAAGGGGGGGAAGAATCGTGTGGCAAAGGGGAGGGGGTAGAGATTGAGAAGATCCCCTTGCGTTTGCTGGCGCAGGGTGTCGATGTCCTGAAACACGGCGTCAGTGCCGGGGATGCGCGGCATGGCCGTGGTAGCTAGGTAAAGAACTCGTGGAGATAAGGTCATTATGGCGACTGTCTCTATGCGGCGTGATTGAGTCGGAGCATGGTGTCTTCGTATTCGTGAATTGTTTCTTCGATTACCTCTATCTTTTGTAGAACAACGCCATTTACTTTCATAAAGGTGAGTTAACCATATAGCGCAACACGCTTCAACGTTGGATGTGGAGTAGCTTTTTGCACTACCACGGGTGTGCGTTTTTCGTTAACCGATTCTGGTGTTTCGCATCGGGGTCAGTTGTGAACAACAGGCGTTGACAATGCTACCGCATCACGTAACGGACGGACAAGAAGTCCGTCCTACGCAGAGAGGCTCAAATGTGGCCAAGGTTCAGGTCAAAATGCATGGGACTGTCCCTCCCCTGGTTTGGGTGTTTGCTCCCGACGATGAAAGCTGGGGAGCGTTCCTCGTGGCTCGAGCATGCTCTCAAATTGCGGTTCGCTGATTTGATGTTTAGCCCAAAGGGTACGATTGAAGGCTAGCATTTCTGATTTTCGCTTATAAGCCTGCGTTGCGCCTTGTAGCCATGCAAGTGGCCTGCGCGATAGTGCGAAGAAACAGAACGAGCCGTACAAGATGCTCGCACGATGGAGTTTGCGAAGCTCTGGGGGGACGTTCTTCCAGAAGAGCCAGTAGCGGTTTCGGGTTACGAGTCTAACGTAGGTTGCCGAGGGCATTTTGCTGCCGTGACCTTTGTGTGAAATTCGAGCTTCGGGTACGTATTGGCAGCGATAGCCGAGGACTTGGCCGCGCATGCCGAGATCGACATCCTCAAGGTAGGCAAAGAAGTCTGCATCGAACCCTCCAGCCTTATCGAGGAAGGATCGGCGGTACAGGGCTGCGCCGGCACAGGCCGAAAGAATATCACGGGAATCGCTGAATTCGGCAATCGGTCGACCGCGTCCACGCTTGAGGGCTTCTCCCTGCCATGTAACTTGGTCTCCAGCGTTTTCGATGGTTTTGGGATCGTCGTAATGCACCATACATGACGCCACACTTCCAACGCGATCTGCTGCGTTTGACCCCAGAGCAGAAACGAGTGCTTCAAGCCAACTGGGGGAGGGGACGGTGTCGTTGTTTAAGAGGGCGACAAGCGGTGCCTCGCTCACCGCGATGCCAGCATTGGCTGCGGCGGCAAATCCGGTATTGTTGACGTTCTCGATTAACCTGACATGAGGGGCATGTTGGCGAATCCATTCAACACTGCCGTCAGACGATCCATTATCCACAATGACCGTCTCAAATTGGCGATAGGTCTGCTGCTCCAGCCCTTCGAGACAATCCGCCAGCCAGTGTCGGCCATTCCAGTTCGGGATAATAATTGTGATGTCACGTGTCATGTGTTTTGGAAGCGTTATGAAAAGCCTCGCCCTCTCGATACCGCTGCTTTGAGTGCTTCTACCCACTGGCATGCGTTGAGCGCCAGGGACCGTTCCTGATGCACGGTTTCAAAAGCGGCTTTTCGGATTCGCGCGCGCAGGTTGTCATCCTCTACTATTCTTGACAGGGCATCGTACCAAGCCGAGGGAGTGGCGTCGACGAGAAGCCCCGTTTCTCCATCGGTGATGCTTTCGCGGTAGGCTGGTTTTCGGCTGAAAATGCCGGGGATGCCTAAAAAGGAATAATCCAGCCACTTGATGTCAGATTTGCAGGCCGTGAAAGGGGTGTCATCAAGCGGCGCGAGCCCCACGTCCCATTTCAATGCGGTTCGCATCCACTTCACAAAATCGGGATACTCCACACACTCCGTTGGTGGTGTTTTGAGTGCCACTGGAAGATCGCCAAACATGGCTTTCATCCGGAATTCATCGACGACGCCTACAAGTTCTAGAGAAACGCGGTTTCGATTCTGGCTTAACAGGGCACGCAGCGGCTCGAGGATGCTCAGGAGATCCGCCTCATGGCTTGAGGTGCCCATGTATCCGATTGTCACGCGATCTCCGGGTTGTCTCTCGGGGAGTTCTGTAGGAAAGAGCTGTTCGTCAAGATGGTTCTGAATTACTGAGATCGAGGGGTTTAGGGTGCTGAGTCGTTTTTGTAGTGGATAGGTCGATGTAATGACATGATCTGCCCGTGATGCCAGATAACGGACGCTGTTCACCTGCGCATCCGAGAAGATACGTCGGAATGGGAAGTAGGCGTTGGCATCTATCAAATCGTCATCCAATGAAAAAACGATTTTGCTGCCCGCTTTGCGGGCTCGCCGAACAAGTTGCTCTACCAATTCTGGTGCCACATAGGGAGTCCAGGTTCGATCAATCAGCAAGACGTCACAAGGTCGAAACTCTGTTGAGAACTCAACGTTTAGGCCGGATGCGACTGAGGGGTGGCTGAGGGGAAGGAGATTTCGAATATAGGACGACCCATGGGGCCGATTGTTGATGCCGTGCTCATATAGTGCCGTAACGCTTAGCATGCCGGAATGTCCTCGGGCTGATCTTGCGAGAATAGTACATCAAGAATATTGAGAGCTGCCTTTTCCGGGTAGAACGTGGCAGCAGTCCGCATGGCGGCTTGTTGAATGTCTAGCGTAAGTTTACGGTCTTCAATGAGGCGTGAGATGGCATTGAAGCATGCATCTTCGTCTTGGGTGTCCACAACGATGGCGTTCTTTTCATGAACCGCGAAGGCGTTTGCCCCGCCCCGTTCTGGCACAACGGTGGCGACGCCGCATGACATGGCTTCAAGTGCTGTGAGCCCCATCGCCTGGAAGGTCGAAAAATCGGCAAATATATCGACTTGAGCAAATAGAGCGGCGGCCCTCTCGCGGTCCAGCACACCCCAGTTTGTATGTTTAAAGTCGCGTTTGAGCTTAAGGAAATCCTTGTCGGCTTCCGAGCACCCGAAGATATGAATAGAAAGGTTACGTTCGTAGCGCTCCGCGAGTTTGCTCAGAACCCGCATTGTGAGATCCGGAGCCCTGCGCGGTGTGATGGGGCGCACCATAGCCAGAATGCGCATCGGGGTTGGTTGGATGGGTCGTGATGGCACTTGCGGGCGAAAGAGGGTCGTCTCCACGCTGGGACCCACGATGGCACTATCGAGGTCCTCATGCTCCTCCAATGTATCCCGGACCCAGGTGGTTTTTACGAATGCCCGCATTCCTTCAGGCATCTGATAAGACTCGCGCGCCATGAGGTGCTCCAGAGATTGGGCTTCGTAGAAGAAGGGTTCATAGTCTTGAATATAGTATCCGCTTTTGATTTCAGGATGGGTGCCTAGAATCGTGCGCACCCAATTGACAGACATGTAGTGGGTTGCGATGACGGCGTCGTACTCGCCGTAGTCGATGTCGGTTTCCGGATTGTTGACGTAGAGAACTGGTACGTCCAGATTGGGGTGCTCGCGTTCGAACGTGGGTCGGTGGGGAACGAGGTTGGCAAGGTCGGCATCAACACCCATCCGTCGCATGGCGGCGGCTTCTTGAATGACGACATGACCGCCTCCGCCAGCGCCCTGGATTGGTAGCAGAAAGAGAACGCGCTTCCCTTCGTAGAGCTCCAGACCCTTGTGGATGGTGGCACTCTTTTCGAGCATGACTCCTGCACGCGCCCGCACAGCTGACATAACACGGTCGTACTGGCAGTGCAGAATGCCGTCGGCAGTGCAGGAGGTTCCGTGTTTTTTGGCAAGTTTGTCGTCTGACTTCTTTGAAAGTTCCAGTCGACGTTCATGGGAATAGCTCTTGGATTGGGCGTGAAAAACATAAGCATCGTCTGTGACGGCCAGCTCCCATCCGGCGGCAACTGCACGCAGAGCAAAATCATTTTCCTCGCCATAGCCCGCCCCAAATGTCTTCTCATCAAAGAGCCCCAGTGATTTCAGAGCTCGGCGCTTGATCAACATGCAGAACCCGTTAAGGAAGGGGAGACGGGGATATACGGGGGAGGCGGCCAGCGCTAAAACGTGGGCGATGTCTTCTGCGGAAAAGCCTTTTGGAAGGGGGTTGTTGTTCCAGTCCCCATTCTCAAGAAATAGGTTTGGAATGGATTGCCAGGATGCGGTATTCGAGAGGGGGCCGACGGCGCAGATCTTTGGTGACGAGGCTGCGCAGCGAATCATGCGGGCCAACCATCCGGTCGTCACAATCGTGTCGCTATTGAGTAAGACAAGAGCCGATCCTTTGGCCTCACGCATGCCCTGGTTCGCGGCGCAGGTATAGCCCCGTGCGTCGTCATTTCGGATCAGCGTTGCGGATTGCGTTTCGGCAATGGTCCGCAGGTACGTTGCCGTTTCCTCGTCGCTGCCATCATCCACGATGATCAGCTGATAAGGGGGCGTGGTTCGCGCAAAGATCGACGAAAGACAGAGCTGCACATCTGTGAGGGCGTTGTGTACGCAGACAATGATGCCGATCTTCTCGGTGTGCTGCGGGAGGGTATTGTCAGGTGCGTTGGGAGGCAGCAACTTGAACGTGTCGCCGCGCTTCATGATGGCACGTCCCACGAGTCTCCCAACAGCCTTAACAAGCGCAAGCGTTTCACGGATGCCAGCGCGTATCCCGTGGCGTTTTGCTGCCACCGGTACCGCGAGGCACGATTGGACCAGGTTGAAGCGTAGACTGCCTTCAGGAAGCAGACGGCGAACGGTTTTGCGAAAAGCAGAGAAAAGCTGCCAGTCGAATGATTGGTTAAGCCGTTGCCGATCTAGAATCATCTGTTGAAGTTTCTGTTCTGCTACAAGCAGTGATTTTTCGGCACCCTCAAGCCGTGACCGTAAGTCTTTTTGTGTTTCCATTACGTTTCTCCGCCGCGTTCATCCACACTATAGGGCTTTTTTCAGGATAGTGGCTGTCATCACCAACAACATCCGCCAAGCTCACATCCCATCTGAATTTGTCCTCGTCAATCTCTGAAACCTTCCTCGAAAGGATTGAGGCCCCACCGAAACAAGGAAGATTGGGAAATTCTTCCTGCCCTGGCGCGAGTTTGTCAAAATACATGTGTAGGGGACAGTTCATCCCAGACCGTATTGTCTCAAATCCCATGCCCGAAGAAAAAAGGACTTTCAGGCCTTCATTAGAAGAACGCCAGAAATCGAACGGACGCTCGTGTGCGGGCCACGCAAACGGTGTTGCATGACAAGAGATGCCGCCAACACGCAATATTTTGTTGATCTCCATGGCAACAACCCACGGCATCGCCAGATGCTCGAATACAACGATCGAGAAAACGGCATCGAACTTTTTGTCTTTGAAGTACGAGCTCAGCTGATGGGCATCGCCGACAACATCGGTATTTGAGTCTGGGTAATAGTCAAACCCAGTATAGCTGGACGCTCCTGGAAACTCGCTTCTTCGGCTGGTTGCTCCCGGAGACACGATACGGGATCCAATTTCCAGAACACTCAGGTGTTCATCGTTTACTCTCTTCACGAAATCACTGAAAATGGTTTCACCATCCGGGTATTCTGTAGGCGGCGCAGGTTGAGTTCCTGCAAAAGTGACACTCTTGCACAGTGCTTTTCCGGACTGCGAGACCGTAAAACTGGCGCGGTGCTCAGCGGTTCGAGGTAGCTGAACCCAAAATCCACAATTGATATTTTGATCATATTCTGGATAGCAAGCGGTAACATCGGATCTAGCATGCCATGAGGTGATTGGAACTGTGGCATCCCCCACGGTTATATCGACGTTCTCAATGGCCCCCCTTTTTGATAGTATCCACCCCTTAATCCCGATGGTGCTGTCTGTTGACCAAGACTGGTCTACGCAACAAAGAATACGGGGGTGCAATATGGGGCGAAGGACCCGGTATAGCTTCTGTTTTGTCTGTTTCATCATTGTCACAGTCTCCACTTAGGTGGCCAAGGACGTATCTGTTCGTTATGCTTTTTCAGATCCCGTTTGCTGCAGAGCGAAAGCGTCGAGAAGCCAGTTGTGCCATTTCTGTATATCAACGCCAAGTGTTCCCTCCTTCTTGGAGGTTCCGCAGCTTGGGGGCGGTTTTAAGTAATTCATATTTCAGCATGTGCAGGCATCCCGCGTTGCTTCACTGGCCACGTCGTGTTGCGTGTTGCGACAGACGACGAGGCGGAAGGCGGATGCGTGGCGGTAGATGGATTGGGCATTCAAGAGTCGACTCTTGCCGTAGGGTTTTCGAAAACTACCATAATCGTGGAAGTAGGCATCAACAGTGTGGTGCGGGAAACGGTTCTGCATGGATTTGAGAAAATGCATAATCTGGGCTGCGAAAGGAGTTTTCATTCCGATCAGAGCGCCGCATTTATCGCGGAACGGGGAAACCCCGATAGGGGAGGGGTTGCGTGCGATGAGTCGTAGCAGAATATCACGAAGGGTGTGTGGCAGCAGGTGAACGTAGGGTAGCATGGTGTGCTGTTCTACTCGATAGAACCGATTGGGGCAGTCGAGGAAGAGGATTCCTCCCGGGCGGAGGACGCGGAGCAGTTCTGAGAGGTATGCGCTGGCGTCTGCGACATGTTCAATAACATGTATGCTCGTGATAATGTCAAATTGAGCGTCATCATAGGGAAGATCTTGGCCGGCATAGGTCGAGACATCAAATTTGATATTGCCTGCTCCGCGCAGTCGCGTACGTGCCAGTTCGGCCAATGTTTCATCGACTTCGATGCCGGTAATGGATGCCGCACCCATATCCTGCATGACCCACAGATCACCGGCCGATCCACAGCCTGAGCTGAATACGTCGGCACCCTTTATGAGATGGTAGTGATTGATGGTTTCTGCCCATGGTCGATACTTATCAACGTCCAGATGGTTGGCGACCATACTTTCATATGAAAAACTGCCCTCTACGGGGCGCAAGTAGTCTCGGACTTGAATTTCAAAAGCATCTGGCATGGTGTTTACCTATTCCTTCTTTAATGCGGTGAGTCTAGCGGCCCAAGCCATAAGACCCAAGGATAGAAGTATGAGAACACCAGGAAGGACTAGACCGCGCAGCTGTACGCTGGAAGAAGCAGGAGGGGGGATTTCAATGGGAGCTATCTGTTGTCGAGCGGTCTGGCTTTTGATGTCCTCAACAAGTGGATATGTGTGTGGTCGAATGGCGTTGGTTACTGGCTTTGCTGCTTGCAGTCGCCTAGGCTCTGGGCCTTTCAACGTGAGTTTAGTCGTTTTCGTGGTCGACTGTAGTTGATTGCGCTCGATTGCCTTGTTTCTGGCTTTTACAAATTCTTGCTTCTGTATGCCGGGAACATCTTCTTCGGCGAGCGCAAAGATATCTTCAGCTGCAAGCTGATTGAACACAGGGCGAGCACGCTCGGGGAGTCTATACGGGAACTCCTCAAGTGCAGAGAAGACCTTGTCGGTAGGTAGGTTGTTGCTAGCGAGCACGCTATCTACAATATCCCGGCAGAGACTGAAGGTTTTCAGCGTGCCGTCTGGCTGCCGCAGCGAAACCAGAACATAGGGGGCGGCGAGGGGATCCTGCCGAATCTCGATTCCTTCAGCACTATAGGGCTCAAATGGTGAGTCGTATTCCACCCGCGCATCAGGGTAGTGGGCTTCCATCTTTTCCTGGTAGATTCCATTCATGATCTGCGGATATTGAGTCAAAAGCTTTAGCTTTTCCTCATCACTAATTGGTGCCTCCCGCATAACAAGTTCAAGGAAACTGCGAGAGACCGCGATCGGAGCCGTGGTTGCATCGTTGCCGGGCGCGACGAGAAAGAAATCGCTATCCGGTTCTTCCAACTCATAGCTAAACGTAGGTGTTTCGCCCTGATTGTGGAGTCTCTGTGCATTGGCTGAACAGAGGAGGCCCAAGGTCGCAAGTGCTGCAAGGATTGTCTTATTCATAATAACGCCATGTTCAGCATCTATCTTGATCCGAAGGAAGCTTCTCCGAATCCTAGCTTAAAACGAAGATAGCGCACGAGATCAATCCCGAGCGCTATCTGCGTTAGGCTTAAGACGTATTATTGGACGTGAGGTTGCACGTAAGACCATTTGAGTTCGCGGGTCTGACCTGTCCCAACGTCGTAGACAAAAAGAGCTGTCCAATCTTGATACCATGATTCGTTCCACTCCCAATCATAGTAGTCATCATACCAGTTAGGGGAGACTTGGAGACTGCCTGTGTCCAAGTTCCATGCTGTCATGAAACTCCAGTCACTGTAGGCATCCCCCCTGCAAACTTGGCTGACCGCAAAGTATTGGCTGGCACTGGCTGATAGACTACCAAACAAACAACACCCCACGAGACTCATTACAATAATACTACGTTTCAGCATGATACCCCTCTATTTGTTGTGCCAGTGTTCCAGATCCACATCAAATCTAATACCCACTTGGAAGACATTCCTTTTCATAAAAAGTGCTCTAACAAGCGGCATCCTGTCAACATGTTTTTGGGAGCCAAGGCATCCCACTTATTCTCGATAGGATTGAAGCCCCTCCCCAAAAGGTCCAAAGCATGAAATCAGGATGCTGTGAGTGACGGAAAACTCTTACGGTTCGCACAACGTGGCCTTTAATCGTTCGGTAGCTAACAATTTTCGGGAGCTTAAGAGTCCATAGAGTAACCCCAGCGCCCATCCTGCGTGGAGAGCAGTTTTCAATTTAACGCACTCTCGAGTGTTTATCAGTCCATTGACTTTCATCATTACCACCTCCCGATAGTAGTGACGGCTATGCAGTGAACGTGCGGTTTTGAAAATGCGAATGCATAACGGATCGTGCGCGTTCTTGATGCAGAAATAGACATCACTCTTGGCTATCGTCCCCCAGGGGCGTCTTTGTGTGGGATTCGAGAAATCGTCAACTCGGCTGTAGTGGCGTATCGTTGCATTTTTGGCGAAATGTGTATGCCATCCCATTTTGTACAGCCGGATACTTGCGTCGGTTTCCTCATGAAAATAGGCGTAGTTTTCATCGAATCCACCGATCTGTTTCAGCAAATTGCTCCGGAATGCACAATTGCCACCCGCCACGCGGACGAACGTGAAATTGGACAGGGGTCTGTGTTCTGATTCTTGATTGTCGACGATGCCCTGACCATAATCATTCATCCGGCAGCATGTCTTTGAGAATTCAAGTTTCTGACTGTCACGTATCAACACGGGCGCTGTTACGGCTCCCCACCGGCTATCTGGATCTTTGCGAAAGCATTCCGTCAGCAAGGCCAGCCAATCGGTGTTGGCGGGAACGGCATCATCATCAATGAACGCCAGTATATCTCCGGTTGCTGCTTTAATGCCGATGTTCCGTGAGATGGAGATATTTCGTACCGGACAGGACAAACGCACATGAGCATGCGGCCATTGCTCAAGCATCTGCACGGTACTTTCGGAGTCTGGTCCGACGACAATGATCAGTTCGTAGATCGGGGGTGACTGCTGAAAGAGCGCGTCCAGCAACCGCCTGAGTTTTTCGGCGCGTGTGCAAGTGCATATGATCAGAGAAACGGTCATGGGTTAAAATCCTCCGGTTCGAACCGATAGACAGCCGAGCGATCCCCTTGTCTACGACTATTATTGAGAGGCCTGTATATCATCGTCGTTTAATATGTTTTCAAGAGAATCGTTTACTTTAAGTTTCAGCAGCGTCTGAAAAGGGGTGCGCAGTTTAAACGTCATCTCTCCAGTTGTGGCGAATAGCGCTTCATAGTATTGAAAAGCAGAGGGTTGATATGCACTGTAGAACCATACGATATCCCCTGGGTTGATGGATTTCGCTCGTGCCTGAATACCGGAGCGAAGTTTTTGTATATCGCTATCTGCGATAGGTGTTCTTTGACGATCCATTGTCATCGTTCGTAATGGATGATTGGGAGGGAATACACGATCTCTGTGATAAAGAAAAGTGAAGTATGCGTAGCCATTGATGAAGATGTGATCTCCGGGCTGAAATTCTTGAGCGAGAACTTCCATGGCGGCGTGTCCTTGATCTGCGGGCCATTGGCGCCCCATCGCGATGTTGTGCCTGAGGTGTCCTGAAAACCCGACGAATAGGAATAGGGCGAGGCAAACGATTGCTTCAACTCGGGCGACCTTG
The DNA here is from genome assembly GCA_964576795.1 of uncultured Victivallales bacterium. Lineage (GTDB taxonomy): Bacteria > Verrucomicrobiota > Kiritimatiellia > UBA8416 > UBA8416 > JABGOW01. Next base: position 14,928 of record CAZNWT010000060.1, on the reverse strand, counting down.
CTCGGAATGTCTCTTAAGAGCAGATTGACCAACTGACCAACGGCATAAATGGCCCCGCAGTGCATCAGCCCATAGAGATAGTATGAAGGACGATCTAAAAATGGGTATAAGCGAAGCGAGGCGGCTGCGATTTGAAAGATGAATGGAAGCAGGAATACAAGAGCAAGCGAATCTTTTCGGATGATGGATACAACAGGGAGTACGACGAGAAAGAGGATGGTTACGGGTTTCCATCCAATGATAGACCAGGCGTCCAAGTATTCGGGATATCGCTTGATGAGGCTGATGGCCTCCTGTTTGTTGGTGATGTAATTGGCGGCCCAGAATGCGGTGGTTCCTTCAGGATCTTGGGGGCGTAGAAAGAAGAGGTAGGTTACTATAAAAAGAGCAACGGGAATAAGAAACGGCCACATTCTCGCCAATCGTCGAGGTTTCTTCGTGATGCCATAGCAGAAGAAGATAGCGGGAAACATGAATACAAAGGTCACGGATGAAACTGCCATAAGTGAAAGCAATAATAGGAATAGCCAAAACCGTTTTCCTCGAATGGCATTTACCATGGCCCACATGCTCCATAGTGCCAGAGTAAGGTCCAATGCATAGGGTTTGAATTCCCGGCTGTGGTAGCTGAACCCCCATGATACGGCTATGATTAGAGCAGCGGCGGGCGCTAGGGAAAGATGGCCCAAACGTCGTAGTAGTATAAAAGCGCCTGTCGCTGATAGAATTCCGAAAAGAAGCGGCCAGATTCTGAATGCAAAGGCGCCCCCCCCAAAGAGGATAAGGCTAAGTTTGCCGAGCACCCATTCTGAGAAGAGCAGGACCTCTGAATTTGTTTTCATATACTCAAGAAAGGACGGGAGCCCTGCGGTGCTTGAGACGCTCCATGCTCTCCACGCTTCGTCAAGCCAGAGAAAGGGGTGCGGAAGATCTGGCCAGCGCGCATAGAGTCCAAGTAGCAATGCAACCACTCCAAGAGACCAGGCAATGAATGACGGCCAGCGTTTGAGGAGGGTTGTCCAGAGAGTAGCTTTTGTATGTTTCATGTTTACGCACTCGGCTATGCCGTTCGGGTATCACGGCATTCCACGAAAGTGACAACACCGCGCTGAATATAGTTAGCGTTATGGCGTGAAATAGCCAAGTGCGAAATGCAACGCGTCCATCCGAAATAGAATTCAGGCATACACTCAGGTAGCGTTTAAGGCTGTCCGTCAAAATTGCCAGAGACGGGTATGGTGCCGGGGCCACGCCAGGGACCTGCCGCTTGAACCGGGGCACCTCCTGAGAAATTGAAGTACCAGTTTCCTGTGGCTTCATAATAGACCACTTGATCGGATATGCCATCGTTGTCGTAATCACCGGACACGGGGGTACAGCCGGCAAACCCCCACCAGTCTTCCCAGAGCATAATATTTCCAGCCATGCTTCGGATAAACCAACGTCCCGAATTTTGGTCGAAAATGGCGAGGTCATCAACGTTGTCACCGTCGTAGTCTCCGGGCACGGGTGTTACCCCTGGCCACCCCCAAAAGGCTGACCAAGCGAGAATATCACCGGCCATATTTCGGATAAACCACCGACCGGTGTTTTGGTCGAAAATGGCGAGATCATCGATGTTGTCGCCATCATAGTCCCCAGGAATGGGGTCTGTCCCCGGCCACCCCCAATAGAGGGACCAGGCAAGAATATCACCAGCCATGTTTCGAATAAACCATCGACCGGTGTTTTGGTCAAAGATGGCGAGATCATCTGCGCCGTCACCATCATAGTCGCCTGGTACGGGGATGACTCCGGGCCAGCCCCAAAAAATTTCCCATGCGATGATGCTGCCGTTGACACTTCGGATGAACCAGCGGCCTGTTGCTTGATCGAAAACGGCAAGATCATTGGTTCTATCCCCGTTATAGTCACCGGCGACGGGGTCAACACTGGACCATCCCCACTGGATGGCTTCTGCTCCACCACTGGCGTAGAGGATATACCAGGTACCGTCTGACGTATCGAAGACGGTGGGATCCATGCCGCTGACGTCTATCCTCGGAATCCCCGTATCAATCACGACTGGGAGCGGAGACATGACGGATTGGGTTTGGAGTCCATCGGTCACTTCTGCGCGAATAGTGTACTCTCCTGTGGGCAGGCTGAATGTGTCCCAGATAAACTCGTTGGGGCCCGGTGCTTGTTGCATCACCGTAATCGGGGTTGCTTCTTCGTGGTACCCCAGATCGTCCTCATATCCGTAAAAGAGCGATATGGTTACATTGGTGTCATCCGCATCCTGACAGTTCCAGCCAATGGTATACGTTCCACCGGCGGGTTTGTTCTCTGCGCAGATCTTTACATCATCAAGGATGAAGGGGACGTTGACGTCAGCCTCTAACGGGTCAATGCGGAAGGTTGTGGCCTGACCGATTTCTTCCCACCCGGCATCGTAACTGTAGTTGGGATTGGCGAGTTCATTGTCGAATAGATCAATTGTGTAGGTCCGCATCCCCTCATAGAGGTGCACATCACGGCTATAGGTTCCATCGTCACTCAATGAAGTGTTCCACCATGTGACCTTGGCCACCCATCCTCGAATCATGCGTGTGAAGAGGGCATTTCCCTGAGAGTGATCCGCCTCGAGCGTGAACGACAAATACCGATACTTGGTGGTGTCAATGGGGACGGTTTGTCCAGCGCTTTGCGTGTTGAAATATAACATGGGATCCAGTGGATATGCTGCTGCGGTGCCGGAGTATTGCCCATTCAAGAATGTGCCTCCAATGATGTCTAAGGCCTGGTCCATGTCCGTGTTGCTACCCATATCCCAAGCATTCCCAAGTTCTGCTGTTGCGTAATCGACACCGCTGGTTGCAGTGGGGGATGTGAACACAAATTGAGGAGGCGCGCCAATGGTAATGCGTGTGCTATAGCCTGAGGTGGCAATTTGGGTTACGGTCGAGTTGAAGTGTTGAAGGACGGCGAGGTAGAGGTAATAGTCTCCGGGAGGGAGTGCTCCGGTATTGAATGTGAAGCTGTTGTCATCGTTGATGCCGCTAGCGAAGAGGTCGCCATCAAAGTCGCTGTTATCCGTGTCAATATAGAGCGCAACGGCGTGATAGTTGTCGACCGGGATATCGGTTGTAGTCCACGTGACCGTGAGATTGGTTGCCGTATCGGGATCGTAGAGGCGGGCCCAGTCGAATTGAAAGGTTGAGCCCACTTGCTGAGCGGTTGAAGGGATCACCATTAGGGCATACATGTTGTTATTTGTCCATGCGGCACCACTGGGAGCAATGGGGGGGAAGCTAAGCGCTGGTGCATCGTACTCGTTGCTGTCGTAGCCGCCACCGGTGAGGTCTAGATCGTAAAGCCGAAATCCATTGGCGTAGTTGAGCGTCATAGGCGCGTATCCAGCTGTATAAGTGGGGCGATAGTCATATAATCCTGCCGATCCCACTTTTGTCGTGGAACCCAAATCGGATGGTGCTACGTCTGGGTCATTAGACCATGTAACAATGACGGATCCGCGCTGTGCTTGATCTAGCCCCATACGTAGCGATATCCTTCGGAAGCGAGATGTGTCAATAGGGTTGAGTCCCCCATAGGGTGTCATTTCAGAGACTTCTGTGGGATGGAAGGAGTGCGGTGGGTTTGGGATGCCTCCGTTAAGAAGGTATACTCCTGCGCTTGAACTTGCTTGCGAAGATGCGGCAGACCAGATCCCGCCACTTACCGTGGGTTGTAGCACCCCGTTCTCGAAGGGAATGTCGCGAAGTGTGTCCATGTCCCAAATAGATCCCGCAACATCCATTGAAAACTCTTCTGCGCTCTCAATTATGAGAGGACTTCCAGAAGGGGAGGTCAGCGTAATCTGCTGAGCCCATGTGCTGCTTGAAAGTAAAAGAGCACTGGAAAGGGTGAAATATGCTAAATGGTGGTGCAAATGTTTCAATATTCGTCTCCCCTAGAATTAAGAACAATGATTATTGGGATTAATATATCATAACAGACTGATATTAGCTAGAACTGTGCCATTATTCTGGAAATCGTTGGTTGTTCGATTCAACTTCACAAGGGCGGGGAGGGCAGCAACCCATCAAGGTGTTTCAGGTGCTGTTTCGGAATCCGGGGCGTAGGTGTCAAAGAAGCGTTGTTTGATTTCTTCGGGAGTGCCCTGAGGAGGCTCGCGATTGAACTCTGGGGCAGGGGCGTTTGTGTTCGTTTCCATGCTCTGCAAGGTGCGCTCAATGGCGGGTCCGCGGTATCCCTCTGGCCACGTCTCCGAGTCATTTGGGTTGATTCCACGAGAACTCTCATCTGCTGTGGGTATGAAGTTCTGGGCCGCAGGCACATTTTCAGGGGACATTAGGTTGGGAGCCGTATTTTGCATTTCAAGAGCAATGCGCTCAATGGCGGGTCCGCGGTAGTCAGCAGGCCAGGTGGCTGCATCGTTTGGATCAATACCGCGTTGGCGTTCGTCTATAGAGGGGGCGTAGTTGGTCTTGCCGCGAACCAGTTTCGCCTCAGCCTGAGCCGGTTTGTTCTCCACCGACGTCTCAACAACGGTCTGTTCGACTCGTCCTTCGAGCCCTAGCACAACAAGGCTTTTATTGTACATAAACTGAACCGATTCATTTTTATAATCTATGGAAACTACCTTGTACCCCAGAAAAGCCTCACCAATACGCAGCATGCGCCAGTATCCTGTGCTGTCTTGAACGACTCCCACGCGAACTGGACCCTCTTGAGGTTTCATCAGAGCCGTGACACGAATGGCATGCTCAATGGGAGGTGCGGAGACCTTCTCTGTTGCCTCAGGCGCCGGCGATGGGGCAGGGGCAGCTGGCGATGGTGGCGTGAGTGTCTCCGGTTTTGAGATCGGGCGAGTGGGGGCGGGGGGAGGGGCTGACGTCTTTTGCGGAGGGGGGGATGAAGTGTGATCTGAACAACCTACAAACAGAAGGAGCGAGAAGAAGAGGATATTTCGTTGAATGTTCTGTTGGTTGCGGGCCATGGGTAAAATGCCTTTCCTTGTGCTTATCCTTACGCCTGCTGTAGGTGGCGCACGCCGTTTGATGTCTTGCTGTATTCTTTGTATTCCTCGACGATACCGTGACGGTTTCCCGCTCGGTGAAGCATGCCATCCTGAAGCCATACGGCCTGATTACAGAGCAGTGTTACGAGCTGCATGCTGTGGGATACGAAGATCAGGGTCTTGCCTTCTGCTTTGAATTCAAGAATTCGATCCACGCATTTTTCTTGAAAGTGCTGATCGCCGACGGAAAGCGCCTCATCAATCAGAACAATGTCGGGCTCAATATGGGCTGCGACGGCGAAGCCGAGGCGCACGTGCATGCCAGAAGAGTAATTTCGGATTTGAATATCAATAAAATCCTGGAGTTCACTGAACTCCAGAATGTCGTCAAACTTGCTGTCAATTTCCTGTTTGGACAGCCCCAGCAGCGACGCATTGAGATAGATATTTTCGCGTCCCGTCAGATCGGGATGAAATCCTGCGCCCAGTTCCAGAAGGGCACCAATACGACCATCAACCCGTACGTTTCCGGTGGTGGGAAACACGGAGCCTGCAATAAGACTCAACAGTGTTGACTTTCCCGCGCCATTGCTTCCGATAATGCCGACGGCGTCTCCTTTTTTGACTTGGAGAGAGAAGTCTTTGAGCGCCCAGAACGCCTTCTGTTTTCGCCTCTTTCGCAGCAGTATCCGTTGTAGCAGTTCGCCCACAATAAAGGGCGTCTGTTTGTCCAGCGGGTAGCGCTTTGAGGCTTTCTTTAGTTCAAGGATGATGGGGCGTTCGTCTTTACTCATCATATCTTATCCGCAAATTGCGTGTGAAGTTTGTTAAACAGGACGATTCCAATTCCGAGCGTTGCGAAAGCAACCGCGATTGCCATTCCAAAGGAAAAAATATCTGGAGATGAGTGGTGCAGTATGGCATTGCGTGCTGCGGCGATACAGCCAGCCAAGGGGTTGATGATATAGAGTTTATACAACCAAGAGGGCAGATTATTCCGAGCAGTCTCAAGGGGGTAGAAAATGGGGGTAACCCAGAAAAAAACAGTAAGTCCTGATTCCACGAGATACTGGATGTCGCGAAAGTAGACATTCAGGCAGGAGCAAATCAAAGCGGCCCCCATGATGAATATCAACTCGATCACGAGAATGAGCGGTATCCAGAGCATTGTGAGTGATGGAGGGACATGAAGAATCACGATGAAAAGACCAACAACACCAAGTTGAATGCATAGATGAATCACCTGTGAGAGTACGACCGAGATGGGAATGATCGTACGGGGAAAGATGATTTTCTTAACGACCGAGGAGTTATCTTTTATACAGGTGGTCGAGGCCGTGAGGCAGAGGCTTATGAAGTTGAAGAGCACAAGGCCTATCAGAAGAAAAACGGCAAAATAGGGTTCCCGATTGATTTTGAGCACGTAGGTGAACACAAAGACCAATACTCCGAGCATGATCAGGGGGTTGATCACGGACCAGAGAAACCCAAGTGACATGTTGCGGTACCGAACCTTGAAGTCTTTCAGAACCAGATTGTGTATAGCGTAGCGGTGGTTCCATAATCCCATGGAATGGTGGTGGGTTACACGTTTTGGCATGCTAAGTCGATTCCTGCAGTGTTGCTCTAGATTAACCTATGTATGAGTCTATCTAACTGATGCGTCATGCTACGAGTGTGGCGTTTACAATTCAAGACTATAGTGGAAGATTAGCATTGCGATCTCCATACTGACCAGACACTCCATCTCTGATCGCTTTTAGTGCGGATCGTGATTTAATCCCGTTTCCCTTCAGGGTGCTCTGTACGACCATGGCCATCCCGACGGCCAACCAGAAGGCGGTGAGAGCGAGACGAGCACCAAATGATTCGTGGATTCGAACAAAGAGAAACCGGTTTCTCAGGGCGTAGTATACGTGTACTGAAGATCGTTGATGCTCCTTCTGAGCAAGGTCGTGGACGATTGTAGATGTCGTGCATACAGCACACGTCTGGTTGGATAATGCTATACGGTGGCAGAGATCGGCAATTTCTCCGCTGAAGAAGAAACGCTCATCGAGGAATCCTATGGTTTTAAATACGGTTGTGCGGCAGAGAAACGCGGTGCCTGAAAGATAGGCTGCCGGGAGCACATCTGGATGATCAGCAGTGCTTCTGGCGTAGGCTTTACACCGTGTGGCAACGTGCCTTCCTATATTGCGGCTTCCAGCATAGCGAGTCTTTGTGTCTCCATCTGTTTCACAAAGCAGGGGCGACATGGCAGCGATTTCGGGGTGCGCTTCAAAACATTCAAGCAGGGCGTTTGCATCTTTCGGAGACAACACAACATCGGTGTTGAGTAGCAGCACGGCATCGGAATGCAGGGGAATGAGCTGTCGAAATGCGCTGTTGACGCCACCCGAGAACCCCAAGTTCTTCTCGTTGCGGATGACGGTGGCGGCTGTTGTGGCTTTTGGGAAGGGGAGGGTCGAGCCGTTGTCGACAATCCAGACTCGACTTTGTGGTGGGCGCCAGGATTCGATCTGCTGAAGGCAGGCTAGCGTAACGTCTGGGTCATTCCACGTTAAGAGAACAATATCAATTTTCATGCGAACTGATTCAGTACGATTATCAGAATGTGTGTGTGGAGCATGAAAAGAAACGGGGTCGAAGGATGATCCTTCGGCCCCGTTGAAGATGCTCGCTGCTTCGCTGCTAGTGGCTACCCATCGGGATCACCGAAGAACTGTTCCATCCCCAGTTGTCTGGAGTGACGTTGTTCATGCCCCGGATGTACCAGTTTCCGTTTGCTGGGTTGAATACGCCCAACTCCCACGTATTGTCGGCATCGCCATCGTAATTTGCAGGAGCGGGTACTACACCGGAGAAGCCCCAGTTGACACTGAACCACTTTCTGCTCTGGTTCACGTCGGTGATGTGCCAGTTGCCGCTTGAGGGATCAAAGGCCCCCATTTCAAATTCGGGGTCATCATCGTAGTTCAGAGGAACCGGGATGGTGCCACCGTATCCCCACCAGAAGTCCCATGCAATAATCGAACCCTCAACACCGCGAATGTACCACCTATAAGTGTGTGGGTCATAAACTCCCAAATCGCAGATTCCATCACCGTCATAATCTGCAGGTACGGGTATTACGCCCGGGTACCCCCATTGGTTGTTATCGATAAGGATGTTTCCCTTGGTGAAACTCCAAATCCACCACTCAGCAAGCTCGCCATCAAAGACCGCCAGATCCGTCATGCCATCGCCATCATAGTCATTGGGGACAGGAGTGAACCCGGGAGATCCCCAGTTTTGCGGGGTTACGTCTGCCTCGTGCGAGCGTGTGTACCAGTTGGCGTCGCGGCTGTTGAAGACAGCGATTTCGTCCGGACTATTGGTTTCACCATGGTAGTTTCCTGGAACGGGCACTACACCGGGGAATCCCCAGTTGCTCCCGGCTGCCAAGACGGTGCCATTTCCAGACCTTGTTGCCTGTTTGATCCACCAGTTGCCTGTTGCGTTGTCATATATCCCCAAGTCAGCGGCACCATCACCATCTAAGTCGATTGGACGTGTAAAGGAGCTTGCGCCGCTACCGCTAACCATGATCTTGATGTATCGAACCGTTCCACTGACATTATAGGCCATGTGAACGTTGCCGTCGGTATCCGTGTTGATGGCGCAGGTGAAGCCGTCGGTAATATGCTCTTTGCTGCCGACATTGCCATCTTTGTCAATGTGAGCCATCCAGATTTCGCCGTGCTCATTGCCCCATGCTATCCAGCAACCTCCGCCATGTGCAGGCGTCATCGCGGGAGCATATCGGTGAATAAAGGTTGCTTCTGAGTCGAGGATGCCCAGCTGCTGTGAGGTATACGCAAATCTGAGGGATTCTCCGCGCCAGACGTTGAATTGAAGACCATTGTGTGTTCCGCCATCTTCGAACACGGCGGCCATGTAACCGATTTCCGGGTTTTCAAGGTCACCGCAAACGCCGGCATGGTTATGGTCGTCGCCTTGTGATGGATAGTAGGGACTATGAGAGGCCCAGACTACGTCGCCTGACATGAGCGAGTTGCGGTAGGATGAGTGGCGTACGGATGAGCCGTTCATGATGCCATGCCATACTCCGCGCTGACTACCATTCGCATAGGGAGCAATCCTAAAACGGAATTTTTCTCCGCTGAGGTTGGGGCCCATCGTTCCAGTTTGGGTTGTGGTTCCTTCGCTGTTGACAATGCCATAAGCACCGTTGATCGTCATGACGACGGCTTCGTTTGGATATGCAGGGTCGATAGATAGGTTTCCTGGGCCCCATCCGTGAGCTCCATACTGTTTCTTGGCGAACCATGTTTTGGTTGGAGAGGAGGTCATGTATTGGTAGAGCCAGACGCCCTGACCACTGGCAGACATGGAGCCAGCACGAAAATACTGAGCAAAGACCCACATACGGTCACTTGCATCGATTTCGATCCATGGTTGGGAAATAGCACTAGGAGTGACGGGTACTGATGGTTCGCTGCTTGAGTTTGCAAATAGAGAACTCCGCCAGCTGCCTCCTATGCGGTTATACATCATCATTGTTGAACCGAGGGCCGCATGGCCGCTGTCAACGACGATGTGAGGTTGCCCGGCACTGTCGATGTCAATGCTTGGACGCACCCCTGAAAAAGCTCCGCAAGTCTCTGCGGTGGAAATGCTTATAATCTGAGGGCCTTCGGCAATGCTGGTGCTGCATACAATCGCCATTCCCACACATGCTGTTAGAATCTGTTTCAACATATTGTCTCCTTATGCCTATCGGCACGACTCGGTGTTATCCCTGAAATCCCAATTAATTCATCAAGAAATCGTAGCGAACCTGATTCAGGAAAGCAAGAGAACTTAATACTACGTATTTCTTGTTGTGTGCTGGGAACGGTTCGGATGCTGTTTGGGTGTGCGTTTGCACGCAGAGTGCCAGAAGGTGGCTACGATCAAGCGCAAGTTCAGAAGTTAGTGTGCGGTATGCCGTTTGATTAAATCAGCATGGATGTCAGGCTTCAGAAAGAGCATGTCAAAGAGTTGTTTCACGTGTTGCTCTTCATTAAATTCTTCTAAGCCGTTGTTTGTGTAGCAATAGGCTTTATAGTTATTTTCATTTGCAATTGATAAGACGTGTTTGTAGCTGTTGCTGCCGCGATCGCTGCTTTCTCCACGTACTTCGCTCCAAATCCATGCTTTTGAATGTTTCAGAAAAGATGTCATCCCGGCTAGGGTCTTGCACTCTGCTCCCTCTACATCTATTTTGATTCCGGCAATATCAGCGGGAATTATCTCTTTATGCTCCTGTAGAAAATGATCAAATGTGTTAGTTGTCACGTCGACAGTTCCATTGTAGTAGTAAGCGTTCCGGCCACTGCTACTGTTGATCAGAGATGAACACCCTTGGTTTTTGTCTGACCCCACATTAAAAACAGCGGTGCCGTTTTCATCAGAGAGAGCAATATCGAAAACATGAGGAAATACATGAGCATTTCGCTTCAGGTAATCTGCATGTTGCGGCTCTGGTTCAAAGCTAACGGCTTGAATGCCTGCTTCTTTTGCAAGAAGGCTGTAGAATCCCAGATTAGCGCCAATATCAACAAACAGTCTGTTAATTGGAATTTCTTCTCTGATAAGGGCGGCAAGCTCTGAGTGTATAAAATAGCGTTTCACATTCCAAAATGCGTATTTTAGAAGGCGCTCATTAGGGTTACTGTGGCTGATCAGAAGGTCATCATGTTTGCTGTTTTTAAGATTATATAGTGAAGATGGTTTTGGGCAGATGATATCAAGAACAGCGAGGATGGTGTTTCTTTTTATGCCTGACAATGGAACCTTTATCGGCAGGGCTTTCATCATATGTCTAATAGGTAGTGAGATGTCCATATTGTTCTCCTTGTGTCTGATCTATTGCGACATTCATTCTGCTACAACATTTAGCGTTTTATCTTGAATAATACGAGCATAGCACTGATGTAGAAGAGTACAAGGGTTAGTCGAGTAGCAGACTCTTTCAGCATTATTGCTGCACAGACAGCCTTCACCCAAGGGGTGCGGAGTAGATTTGGTATGACATGTATACAATTACCTTTGCTTATTGTGCTTTCGTGACTTTCACGTGTTTCGTAGTTAGTCTACTGCCGAATGTAGGATAAATAATGATTTTTGCAGTAGCCATATTTCTTTGGATTGTTGTTGCCGGTGTGACAGGTCTGCTCGTACGTTTCCTATGCGTAGGGGTTTCCCTCCGCCCGTGGCAATGGGTGCTCATGTTAGCGTGCCTCGTCCCGCTTTTAGCGCTGTATTGTCGCCCTCACCATGACATCCTTGCGGGGCAGGATGGGCCTGCCTATCTTCATTGTGCCGTTGAGTATGATCGACACGGGTGTCTTAGCTATGAGGATGAGATGCTGGGGAGTATGGATGCCTCCGAGCGAGCCGGGGTGCTCTACCGGGGACACAAATCGAGCTATCTTACCAAGTTTGGTTCCCTTCTGCTGCCTGACATAGAGCATGCGCAACTACAAACGTGGTTCCAGTCTGCACCCTCGGTTTTGCTATCTGTTATTGCAGGCGCTTTCGGTAGCTACGGGGTGCTCCTTGTGCTTCCTCTGTTTGGTTTGCTCAATGGCTTGGCCCTGGCGGCCTTGTCGACGGCTGTCTTTGGACGATCAAGAGGTGTTGCGTGGACTGCAATGCTTCTCTACTGGCTGAATCCTCTGGTAATTTGGCATGCGCGTGCGCTACGCCCAGAACTTATTGCATCGTTTTTTCTGTGGAGCGGCATTGCCATCTTATTTCGTTCTATGAAGGAGCGGGATGGTCGCGTATGGGGTTGGTTGCTCGGCAGCCTGGCTGTCAATATTGCCCCGTTCTTCCATGTTACGACAACGATGGTTGTTGCTCCTTTTTCTCTGGTCATGGTGTGGTATGTCTGCAAGTGCAGCCGCAAAGGGCTGATCTTTGGTGCCGTCCAGTCTGTCATGGTTGCTCTATTTGCTCTGCAATCTTTCAGTATTACGGATCCGTATGGCCTAAGCCGCTACTTCAGTCCGACTTGGGTGCAACTTGACTGGTGGCATTGGGGACTTTTTGGGTGTGTGGGCTGGTCTTTGGTGTTGGGCCTTTCTTTCGTCGTGAGGCGCTTTCACCTCAAGCGGTGCAAGTGGATGCCCCCGACGTCGTACTTGCGGGGGATTGCCGCAGTCGTTGTGTGTGTCCTGCTGGGGGCTCTCTACAGGCATTCGGCATTGGCGTCCACATCGGAACTGAAGAGTTTTGTCTACCACTACTATTATAGAACGGATTTGAGCGCGGTGGTTGGCTTGATCTCGTTGCCCATCGCGATGGGATGTCTGGCTGGGCTTCTTATGATGTTGCTGAGTGGTGGGCGATTGGTCGCACTTCGTTATGCGCTCTGTTTTGTTGCGTTACCGGCTGCGCTTGGCGTGGGTAACATGTATGATTTCTTCACTACGCGCTATTTGCTGGTGGCATTCATTCCTCTCTTAACGCTCTGTCTGGGTTTTCTGGTGCAGAGTGTGCGTTTTTTCCCAAAGCTAAGGGTAGGTGTTCTCCTTGTGTTGATACTCTGTTTGGTGCAGGGGCGGATGCTCCTGGTGCGACATGTTGAGTATGAGGGGTTATACGAGGCGCTTGAATCTGCGGCAGATGAGGTCAATGTGCATAATGGTGTCGTGTTGTGTGAGTCATCCCGGATTGCGGGTGCACTCGAGCATCTGTTTGGCGTGTCTACGCTTGGGGTGGAGAATGAACGCGCGTCATCGTATGACCCTATAATGAAAACGTGGCTCTCTCTCATGGAGAAATGGCCTGAGCGTGAGTTCTACTATATGACCCCATTTGACAGTGTTCCTCATCATGCTGGCGTATCGTTTGAATTCGTACGAACCATCAAGTTGAAGAGCTCGGTTTTGGTTGACAGGCGCCGAGGCTTGCCCGTCGAAACGAAGCCATGGCGGTTGTCCCTTAACATATACTGTATGCAACGCGGTGATCATGAGCCAGAGAACGGGTTGTTTAATATGTCACCGGGGAATATGGGCTACTCCCGATTTTCGGGTTGCCGTTATAAGAGTGGTGTAACCGTTCAGGGCTTCTCTATTTCTGAGTTGTTGCCGTTGCACCTCCAGTCAACCCCGAATCTCCTGCCTTCAGATCTTTGGATCGTGGCATACGATAAGATTCAGGAGCGCGAGCAACCCCGCATCTTTTTGAAGAAGGATGGCGTTGTCCAGCGTGTTGACAGTGTTTCGCTCGGGAATCACTGGCATTTGATTCGGGTATCAGCCTTTGACTTGGAACTTCAACTCGAACGCCCAACCCCGAAGCGAGTTCGGGATGAAAGCACAACCAACAATCAACGCCCAACGCCCAACGAAGAAGAAGCCGGTCTGGAGTTGTGGTCTGAAGAAGGGGTTGTGTTTACGGATGCTTTCCGTGTTTCAGATGAAGGCGTTGTAGAGGATAACGATGTGTTTTCTCGGTATGCTGCAGTCGAGGTTGAGGTGGCTCTGTTTGTGGCACGCTGGTCTCGGCAGAATGCGGGTGTATCGTTGCCAAGTACGGGAGATCGTGGGGCTGTGTTGCTCAGTTTTATGACGCCTCCAGAAGAAGCAAAGCGACCGGTTGAGGTAGTTGTTGAACGGGGAGACTTCCGAGAGACGCGCCTCCTGGATTCCGGGTGCTGGCGTTGGTCTGCAATTAGTGTCCCTCGCAATATGGCCGCCGGCGAAATTATACTGAGAACAGACTTTCGCTTTAATCCGAAGGTGTCACGAATGCACGACGACCTTGCTCTGTTTGTGGGGCAAGGCGCTTTGATTCAGCGTTGATTTATGTTGAAAAAGGTGCCGGTTATAAAATGAAAATTCTGAACAAAAAACCGTCAAGGGACAGCCTTGCAGTTGGTCTTCTGATTATGATCGGAACCATTGTCCGCGGGTATGCGGCGGTATGTTTTCAGTACTCAACAAATCCTGACATTGGAATCAATGCGTTGATGACCAGGCACATTGCCCTCGGAAAGCAGTTTCCTTTCTTTTTCTACGGGCAGTCATATATGGGAACTCTTGAGGCGTGGATCGCGGCTCCGTTTTACATTGCCATGGGACACGGGATGCTGCCTGTATTATTGGGTTCGGCTGTTGTTGCCGCTGCTTCTCAATGGTTTTTATACCGATGGGTTCGCAACATGGCTGGCAACCGTGCTGCATTCTTTGCGACTGCGCTATATGTTTTCGGTTCCCCCTCCCTGTTCTATTACAACATTTTCCTGGGTTACCCCGCTCTACTTTTGTTTGGACTCATATGCTGCTGGTTGGCTCCGATCATCGTTTCAGCATCAAAAGCCCCCGCGTCTCGATGGGCTACTGAACTATGGACATTCACACTTGGCCTCGCTGCTGGCGTTGGATGGTGGTGCAACAACATGATTGTTGTCTTTTTTCCCGCCTGTATTCTTGTGATTTTGGCCGGAATAAAATTAAAGAAACTGCCCTTTGTTGGCATTGCTGGGCTGCTTGGATTCGTTATAGGCGGCAGCCTGTGGGTTCTCAAGGCATTAACGGATCCAAACGCGCTCTTTTTTCTGCGTCAGAGCGGTGACGTTAACCTTCCTCATGCGCTGCCTGTTGTAATTCATTACATAAGTGTCGCGCTGGGGTTTGCCCGTATATCCTTATGGCGCCTAATTCCAACCCTGGTTGGCACCGTGTGTGTGCTGGTGGTATATGCCATAATGTGCATTTCTTGCAAAACGTGGAAGCAGCGTGCTCATTACTTTATGCCACTGATGATTATTGTGACAACTGCTGCCATTTGCGTCAGCGGTTCCAAATAGGCGGCAATGCCGGGGGTCTGATCCTGTCGCGAGGAAA
>CAZNWT010000059.1:0-27118 GCA_964576795.1 uncultured Victivallales bacterium | reverse complement strand
AACACTTGCACTACTACGCTATTTCTGATTTGCTACCCCGTGAACGGTTACAGAAGAGCGAAGCTGCTTTTGAGGCGCTTATTAATGGGCCCTCCTCTGCCGAGTCGAACTTTGCGGGGACTATCGACATTCCAACCGGCCCATCAGAAATAGAACGAACCGTCAAAACCCGCCGGCTACAGCGTTTCTTTCGCAATGCTGTTTTGACGAGCTATGACAATCGTTGTGCATTGACGGGCATGGCTGTTCCACAGTTACTGGTTGCCAGCCACATTATTCCGTGGAGCGAAAACGAGAAACGCCGTGCGGATCCGACAAACGGACTTTGCCTAAATGTCTTGCACGACAAAGCTTTTGACCGTCACTTAATCACGTTCGACAAAGATTACCGACTCGTAGTTTCCGACATTCTAAAACGTGGCGACCTCCCTGAATTTCAATCCATTAATTTTGGAAATATGGAAGGTTCTGAACTCCATCTACCCCATCGCTTTACTCCCGCCCCTCAAGCATTGGAAGAACACCGAAACGATTTCATTGCTGCGTGAGACCTTTCGCCATTTCCGCTGGATGGAGACAAAAGGCTTCGAGGGTTTCACGTTTTGTGCAACGGGGGCGGACCACAGATTCTTCTAACGCATCAAGGCCTTACGTAAGCAAATGCGGGGGTTTCATCGTGTGGCCCAATTTCCGGAACGCTGGGGTCCCTCTAGCATACCATGCGGCTATTCTAGCGAGTGGGAGGGCGTGCCGCTGGCCAATCTGGCCTCATAGTTCTTGGGTTTCAGACTGCAATGATCATCGACTGCGCCATTGAGCATGAATAGGCGGGGCGTCTGCTTGAAGTCGAAGACGCGATATAGGGAATATGCGTCTGAATGCCCTCTGGCAAAGTCTACTTCGTTGTCGGTGATGTAGAAGGGAAAGTAGCAGCCGTAGGTGGTGGTTTTTACTTCGACGAAGCGCTGGTCGCCTCTATCATCAAATGAGGCGATGTCATACCCGAGACCATCGCCTTTCGTTTGCGCGACCCATTCAACCTGTCGTGCCAAATCCTGCATCCCACTTGCTATGAGTCGTTGCTGTTCGAAATTTATGACAAGCTGCTCTCCCTGTTTGCCAAGGGCGCGGTTGTTGGCTTCAATCCTCGGGAAATCTATACCAAATATGGCTCTAGATTCGCGAACTCGGGTTCCCGCCGTGGGAAGTGCTTCCGGGATGTCGACCAACAGACTCTTCCAGTTGAGGATCTTTGGTGGCTCCTGTGTATTCTCTGCCAACCGCGCGAATTCATTCAGCTGCTTTTGCTGCTGGCTGAGGACTTCGATGACGGCCGTGCGCAGATCCTGCTGGTAGTTGCTGCGGGGTTTGTAACCGCTAATATAAGGAAGACCTAGTTCTGCAAGGATAGCGCTGATATTCTGGTGCTTGAACTCAACTGAACCCCTGCTGCGAGGGACTACATTCCTGAGATGGCGGTTATGCTCGGACTTGTTGTAAGCGGTGCCGTGTTGTTCTAGTGACAGCATGGCAAAGTAATCCTTCACCGTCGCGGCCACTTCTCTGATGTCCCAACTATTTGCCATAATGGAAATACGTTAGCAGGCAGTGTCGCGCGTCGCAAGATGGCTCTTAGAGTTACGTCTCATCATTCTCTTCAAGTAGGCGCTCTCCAGGAAGGGCCGCTTGGGAATAGACCTTTTATGCATTTCCTATGCATTCGCGGTCTCTTCCTTTGTTTTCGCGATGATATACAGTTTTAGCTGAGATGTGAGGAGGAGAACATCATTTGTAACGATGAAGGGCTTTTGTCTGGTTATGGTTGTCGGGAATTGATTCTCGTTCATGACCCAGACTTTAGGCCATTGAACTGACGACTTAACAAACCAACCAGGGTAAAGAACAACAGATTGAACTTTGAACTTCCTGCCGATTGACTGCTCAAAGAAGTTGGAGAGCCAACGAGCCTGCGCCTTTGCCTGGACGATGGGATCGCGGTCTGGGGTGAAGCCATTGACGGTGATCTGCTTTCCGTCGTATTGGACTGATGCTGCACCCTTGGCAGGTTTGCTGTTCGTCTTCGTTTCAATGGTATAGACGCCAGACGTACCAATGACGACATGGTCGAGATTGAAACCGTCTCTCGGGATGTCGTGTAGAATCTGGTAACCGTGTGGGCGGAGTTCCTCCTCAAGGAATTGACCAACAGCGCGCTCTCCGATCAACCCTAGGTTAAGATTCTTGAATTGAGGAAGATTCTTCCGATAGCTCAGCAGTAGCCAGAGAATGGAAGCCAACAGCAAGCTTGTCATGAAGAGAGGAGCAGGTGGCAGGTTGAAAATCGCTTGCTCCCACGCGTAGAGGGTCGTGGCCATTGTCACAATTACAGCACAGATGGGGCGAAGGAGCTTATTCTCAAAATGTTCCTCAATCTGGTGGCGAATAGATTGCCCTGCTTGCCGGACCGGTAGATTCTTGATCGGACTTCTCGTTTCTCGCTTCTTTACCATGATACTCCATTAACTTTCATTTCGAAATTCCCATGTCGCTAGCAAGATTTCACAATTAGTGTTTATGCTACACGTTGTATTCGGTGAAGGTAAATGATTTTGTAAGGAATGTGCAGGGATCCGCTGCTCCACAAGGGGCATATTTTAATGTTTCGGATAAAGGGTATGTCCTTACGCTTTTCCATGACGACTGTTAACGGCGAACGCTATCTAGCGTGTTTGGTCAGGGACCGGCGACGGTAGGGAGAGATCGCGCAAGAGGAGAAATCTGGGGACTGCAGATCTGAGAAAGAAACTGAGGTTGGGTAGAGCTCCTGTCTCACTTTTTCCGAAGACCATACTGCAATTTTTCTTCGGCGACTCTTAGGATGTCGCGTTTGTCGGGAAGCGCATAGTTGAGCGGGGCGTTTGTCATACTGCGGCTGAGATTAAGTATAATGGAAACGGGGTCCTTCTTCACCTCGCATTCCCAAAGGACATAAACATGCCATCCAAGCTGACGGAGCTGGCGCTGATTGCGCTCGTCTCGGGCAACGTTGTCTTTGAACTTTTTCTCCCAAAATTCACGGCGTGTTGATGGGGTGGTTGCCACTTTGCAGTCCTTATGCCGGTGCCAGAAGCAACCGTGGACGAAGATTACAGTCTTGTACTTGGGTAGGACGATGTCCGGTTTGCCGGGCAGGTCCTTGCGGTGCAGGCGAAATCGGAATCCCATGCGATGAAGTAGGGAACGAACGATCAACTCCGGCTTCGTATTCTTCGAGCGAATCCGTGACATATTCCAGCTGCGTTTCTCCGGTGTCAACTTGTCAACCATGCTGATATGCTATTGCATCTGACTCGTGTCGTCACCCTTGTTGTTGAGAATCTGACCAAGGTGACCAGCCTTTATAGGTGGGGCGGGGGGGGGGAAGACATAACATACCCTCAGCCTCATCAATGTCCTCCCAAGTCCAGTTGAACTCGTAGACGCTATTTGCGTTATTTGTGCGAAGTCTGCCCCCTTGCGAAAAGCAGGAGCAGCCCTCAATTTAATACTTAACGACTGATCTGTTGTCTTTTCCTTTTAGCCCGCCTACAGCGCAATGCTTCGCATAGCGATTCAGGCGGGGTGAGACTGAAATATGCTCCGTTTCCGAGCATTGGAATATTTTTATATCCTGTCTCCCCTTCTTGGAAAATCTGAACCCAAAAGCGTCCAACTCTTGAAAAATCCGGTCAATCGTTTTCCAAAGTGTGGAAACCGGATTACGCCATGCGGTGGCGGAAGAGGGCTCCGGCCATAACGAGGCAGAGGGTTCCAATGATGGCCATCGGCCAGTACTGCGACCAGAGTAGGTTTATGGTGGCGCCTTCCAGAAATACGCTGCGTAGGATGACTAGGAAGTAGCGTAGCGGATTGGCATACGTTAGGAGTTGCAAGTACTCCGGCATGTTGGCGATGGGTGTTGAGAAGCCGGAAAGAATGATGGCTGGGACGAAGAATAGAAACGCGCCTAGGAGTCCCTGCTGCTGGGTGACCGCCAGCGACGAGATCATGAGTCCTATCCCGATGGAGGAGAGCAGGAACAGGACTAGGCCCAGCGCGAGTGCAAGCAGACTACCGAGCAGCGGCACATGAAACCAGAAGACGATGATCAGAATGATGACGGTGGCTTCGACTACCCCTATCAGAACTCCGGGAATGGCTTTCCCCAGCAGAATTTCTACGGGGCGCAGTGGCGTGACCAGTAGCTGATCGAACGTGCCGGCCTCGCGTTCTCTCGCCACTGACAGCGCGGTGATGAGTAGCGTCACCAGCATCGTTAGCAAACCGACGATACCGGGCACGATAAACCAGCGGCTGACTAGATTCGGGTTGTACCACGGTCGCACGACAAGACGACTCGGCGGAGCCTGACCACCGTGTTCTTTAATCCATGTGGCATTGAATGTGGAGACAATGGACTGAACATAGTTGAGCACAATCATTGCACTATTCGAGTTTCGTCCGTCTACGCTGACCTGAAGCGGGGCCGTCTGCCCCAGGGCCAAACTCCGGCTGAAGTCGGATGGGATACGGAGGACGAGCAGGGCCTCTTGATTGTCGATTATGGGCTCAATTTGTGCATCGCCATCAAGATGCGCCACACAGTCAAAGGTGGCGGAACCTTCGAAGCGTGCAAGCAGTTCGCGCGAAGCGGCACCGCCGTCTTCGTTGAGTACGGCGTAGGGGACGTGATTGAGATCAAATGTGGCAGCGTAGCCGAAAACAATCAGCTGGAGCAGCGGCGGCATAATCAACACCAGCCGGCTTTTCTTATCTTTGAGCACGGCCAGAAGCTCTTTTATGATTAAGGCTTTGAGATGAGTCCACATATGTAAAACTTTCCTATTCGACGTAGAGTGACGGAGTGAAAGAAGATCAACTACGAAATACGCGAAATACACGAAAATGGGGAACAATAGAGAAGACCGTGGGGACGCCAGCTCTCGTTTCGCGTATTTCGCGTATTTCGTAGTTTAGTTCTATGGGATGGCAGTATTTTGTATTCATTTTTTATCCATTCTTCTTAATCCAATCTCTTGACCATGCGCTTGCGGGCGACTCCCAGAAAAAAGGCGCAGAACAGCATCAGGGCCAGCGAGTTGATCAGGATGACTTTCCATACATTGCCAGCCAGAAAGAGTGTTTGGAGGATGGCCACGTAATAGCGGGCTGCAATCAGCCGGGTGACCCACTGGATCACCAGCGGCATGCTGCGGATGTCGAAGATAAAACCCGACAGGATGAAGGCCGGAAGAAAGGTGACTACGATCGCAATCTGGCCAGCAACAAATTGATTGCGGGCCACGGTCGAAATGGTCAATCCCATTCCAAGGGAGGCGATTAAAAACAGAGACGAGGTCAGGAAGAGCATTATTAGAGAACCGCGCAATGGAACGCCGAACAGCCAGACGGCCATAGCGACAGACAGCGCCAGCCCTCCAAGGCCGAGGACAAAATAGGGGAGCAGTTTGCCAATCAGTATTTCTTTTGCAGTGACCGGCGTGACCATCAGAGCTTCCATTGTGCCGCGTTCCCATTCGCGGGCAACAACCATCGCGGTCAGCAGCGCGCCAATCAGGGTCATGATAAGGGCAATGAGCCCCGGGATCAGAAAGTTGCGGCTACGCATGCCCGCATTGAACCAGACTCGCTTTTCAAGCTGTACCGGAAGATTCAGGGTTTCAGCATTGACGGCAGCCCGTTTTTGAAGCCACGAGGTCCATGCTCCGTTGACGTAACCTTCAATAATGTGTGCGGTGTTGGCATCGACTCCGTTGATGATGACGCCAACTGGACTGTCGGTTCCCGACAGCAGGTTTTCTTCAAAGTTATTACGCATCCATACGATACCGTCCAACCGATGCTTAATCATCGCCTGTTCGGCTTCCTGAATCGTTGCGAAGCGCTGCGGCGAAAAATAGGCTGACTGATCGAATGAGGCTGCGAAGTCCGATGCTGCTTCCGACGGGCTTTCGATAACGATCGCAACCGGAACATGTTTGGCGTCGAGCGAAATGCCATAACCAAAGAGGAACAGCAAAACAATAGGGAGCACGAAAGCAATCGCAATACTCGAGGGATCGCGGAGGATCTGCAGGGCTTCTTTTCGAAGCATTCCGCGCAACCGCATCCGGGCAGGATTAGAGGCCTTAAGCCATCGCATGGGGCCTCCTCGCCGTGTCACGATTCTGAATCAGGTGAATAAACGCATCTTCCATTGTGGGGTCGGGCAGTTGTTCCGACTGGACGCTCGCCCGCAATTCATCCGGTGTGCCCCCCGCCAGGAGTTCACCTTCCGCCATAATGACCAGACGGTCGCAGTATTCGGCCTCCTCCATAAAGTGGGTGGTGACCAGTACGGTGACGCCTTCTTCGGCCAGCGCCGCGATGCGGTGCCAGAATTCGCGGCGCGCGAGCGGATCGACGCCCGAGGTCGGTTCATCGAGAAACAGAATTTTGGGACGGTGCATCAACGCCGCCGCGAGTGCCAGGCGCTGTTTATAGCCAAGCGGAAGTTCCTGACTTTTGCTATTGGCATAATGCGTCAGTTCAAATTCCTGCAAGGCCCAGTCGATCTGCGATCGCCGATCGCGGCCGCTCAGTCCGTATGCGCTGCTAAAGAAGCGCAGATTTTCGAGTACGGACAGATCGCCGTAGAGCGAAAATTTCTGAGCCATGTATCCGATCCGGGCGCGGGCTTTAGCGGACGCATGACGCAGATCGAGGCCAGCCACACTCAGGTTGCCGTCTGTGGCGGGCAGCAGACCGCATAACATTCGGAATGTCGTAGATTTCCCTGCGCCGTTGGCTCCAAGCAGTCCGAACACTTCTCCCGCTTTTACTGAGAAGCTGATACGCTTTACAGCACAAAACGAGCCGAAGGTTTTGGTGATCTTTTCGACCGTAATCACATTGCCGCCGGAATTGTCCGCTGCGGTGCGGGCGGGCGAAACTTCCGGCAGCGTAGGAGCTCCGTCTTTCTCCCGGAGCAAACTGATAAAGCTGTCTTCAAAGCGGGGTGGAACCGGTTCAATCTGAATTCCGTCCGGAAGATTTGCGAGATCCGGCTGCATGCCGCTTTGCATCACAATCCGAACACCGGTGCGCTGAATGGTTGCGTCGATGACGCCGGGCGAGCGGACGAGCTTTCCCTGCAACGCCCGTTTGTTCATAGAGGGTAGAGTGGCCTGAAAACTGCGGCCTTCCAGTTTGCGGCTAAATTCAGCGGGCACCCCCTGCCCTAGCCGCTCTCCTTTGTGAAGCAAAATGACTTCATGGCAGCGTTCCGCTTCGTCCAGATAGGCCGTGCTTAACAGGGCGGTCATGTTTTCTTCGCGAACCAGCCGGTAAATAATCGACCACAGTTCGCGGCGCGAAACCGGATCGACCCCGACCGTCGGCTCATCCAGCAGGAGCAGTTTCGGCGGTCGCACCAGGACGCAGGCCAGCCCCAGTTTCTGTTTCATGCCGCCGGACAATTTTCCTGCGAGCCGTTTAGCGAACGGAGCGAGTCCGGTCAGTTTCGTCAGCGCCGCATAGCGGGCCGGACGCTCTGCATCCGGCAGCGCCTGAAGATCCGCGTAGAGATTGAGATTTTCCTGAACGGTCAAGTCTTCATAGAGCCCGAAACGTTGCGGCATGTAGCCGATCACATGCTGAACCTTCAACGGATCTTTAACGGCATCGATGCCGAGCACGGAGATGTCTCCGCTATCGGGAACCAGTAGGCCTGCGATCAACCGCATCAGCGTAGTTTTGCCTGCCCCATCTGGCCCAATGAGTCCGGTGACCGTCCCTTCTCGAATCCTCAGGCTGACATCGTTCAATGCCGCCTCGTCCGCAAAGCGTTTCGTAACACTACGGAGTTCAAGGACGGATTGTTCGTCTGGCGATGCCATGGTTATTTTTCCAGAGCAGCCGGAATTAGCTGTACGGTGGCGGGCATGCCCAGCCGCAGTTCGTTTTGCGGATTGTTCACATAAATCCGGATCTGATAAACCAGTCGCGTCCGCAGATCAGAGGTTTCAACCTGCTTGGGCGTGAACTCCGACGACGGAGAGATATAGCCAACCCGGCCTTCATACACCTTGCCGGGGAAGCTATCCGTTCGAATTTCGGCGGCCATGCCTTCGGACACTTTTCCCAGATCGGGTTCCGGTACGTAGGCACGCACCCAAACCGGATCGTTCAGCGCCAGCGTGTAAACGGGGCGCTGCGGCGAGGCCATGTCGCCGACTTCCAGAATGCGGTTCCGGATGATTCCATCGGCAGGCGCATAGAGCGTGCTGTCGGTCAACTCCTGTTGAGCCAGACTCAGCGAGGCTTCATAAACATTGAGTTGCGCCTGCGCCGCCGCAATATTCTCTTTGCGTGGGCCTTGCACCACCAATTCGGCGGACTGCTGAAGCGCGTCCTGCGTGGCGCGCGCCACATCAACCGCCGTACCGGCGCTCTCGAGCTGCTGCGTCGAAACATAATCATCTTCTTCCAGCGCTTTCGCCCGCGTCTGTTTTTGCAACGCATCCGTCAAGGCAGCCCCAGCGCCCCGCACCTTCGCTTCTGCCTGCGCAATTTCCTCTGGACGGCTTCCTGCCAGCATGCTTGCCACCACCTGCTTCTGCATAGCAACCTGCGCCTGAGCCTTGGCCGCCGCCGCTTCGTAGCGAGTGGCATCCAACACGGCGATCCGCTGCCCGTTCGTCACGGCATCGCCCTCGTGGACTAGCAGCTGCTGAATACGACCCGTGCTGTAGAAGGCCGCCTGAATCTGGCGAATATCCACGTTGCCGTAGAACGTCAGGCTTCCGTTTGCGGCGCGCTCGTGTTTAGAGATCAGAACCCCGGCAATGATCGCAAGAATCAGCAGAACAGGGATGGCTTTGGGCAGGACTTTTTTGACATTCATTGTTCACTCCCGGATTGAGTTGCAGGGGTTAGAAACGTATTAATCGCAGAGACATCATTTTCGGAGAGTACGCCCGCCGACGTTTTGAGCTGCAGGCGTGCCAGAAGCTGATTATACAACGCGACAGTGTAATCCGAATCGGCGTTGGCATAGCGCTGCTCGCTGTCGAGCACCTCGACCACCGAGCGGGCTCCAATTTCGTAGCCTTTCTGTGTCGCTTTCAATGCGGTAGAAGACGACTCCAGTGCACGTTGTGTCGCGGTCAATTGGCTCACGCTGTTTTCCAAATTCAGGAACGCACGCTGAGTGTCGAGCCGAACGTTATCTTCGAGCGCTTCCAATCCGTATTGATTGGCTCTTTCCAACGCCTCAGCCCGTGCGCGGGAGGCGCGGATTTCGCCACCCTGAAACAGCGGCCAGACGGCACTGACGCCAACCCAGCTTTCGCGGCGGTCAATCGCGGGAGCGAGCGAACCGTCCGCCCGGTTGTATTGCGCGTTCAGCGAAATCACTGGCCAGCGGCCGCGGCTTGCAGCGGCGATCCTGTAGCGGCTGGCCTCCAGTTCCTGTCGTGCCTGCTCCAGTACCGGTTGATTGGCTTCGGCAGATTGAACCCAGTCCCCCACCCTGTTGGGAATCGGACCTTGCGCTTCGAGCGTTTCCAAATCGGCCAGGGCGTCGGTAGGCTGATGCGTCAGCCGCTCCAGCGCACGGCGGGCGAGCTGCACGCGGTTTCGAGCGCTAAGCCGATCCGCCAGCACGCCGTCGAGCCGCGCACGGGCCTCTTCGACCGCGATGATGTCGCCGGTGCCCGCGTGACGTTCGCTTTCTGCCCGGTCGCTGATTTTTTGTAGCAGTGTCTGCCGGCTGAGGACTGTCCGTTCCAATGCTTCAGCGCGGAGTACGGCAAAATAGGCATCTGCGGTTTGCAGAATCAAATCCTGCTGAATGGCCAGCAACGTCGCTTCAACACTTTTCGCTTTGGAGCGCGACGCCTGAAGCGCAGACCAGGCAGTGCCGTTAATGAGCGGCTGCGTCAGCGTCACACTGTAGCCAAACGGTTCGTAGGTTTCATCGATCGTCGCAGAGCCGAAGCCTGTCAGCTCGAGATTGCTTTGGCTCACCGAGCCTGCAGCCGTCAGCCGGGGAGCGAGAGCGGAGCGGGCGATGTCGCTGCCAAACTGTTCCGCCTGAAGTCGGGCCTGTGCCTGCGCAATCAACGGGCTCGACGCCTCCGCCTGCCGGTAGACCGTCAGCAGATCGGTTGCCTGCACGGTTCCGCATGCCAAAACGATTAGTGCAGTCACCACAGAGAATCCTGACATCCATCGAATCTTTTTCATGAGACCTCTCCGCTATCTATGAGTTGCTCTAGAAGCCTTCGAATCCCAGCCCGTTCGGGGTCAGACGGTTCCAGCAGATCCAGAGCCCGCCAGAACTTCATTCCGTCCAGCGCGGCTAGAATCAACCAGGCGTGTTCAATCGGGAGTCCGTCGTCACACATGCCCTGATGAACCTTCTGAAAAAACGTTCGCACGGGATTCAGCAGGTTGGCATTGCCGGCCGTCGCCGCCAACAGAGGCGCGGCCATTTGTTTGACATTTGTCAGAAAAGGTCCCTCGTTATCCATCATCAGGCTCAGAAGGGCGCGGGCATGACGACCTTTCCCAGAGGGCTCGTTGGCTAATGCCGTGGCAAAGTTCTGTTCCGCGATCTCAACGATCCGGCCGACCATGGCCTGAACGAGCGCATCCTTTGACGCAAAGTGATACAGAAGTCCCCCCTTGCTGACTTTAGCCTGAGCGGCAACCGCATCGAGCGTCATGCGGGTTGCCCCCTGTTTGATCACAATGGATGCCGCTGCATCCAGAAGCTTATCGCGGGAATTGTTTTTTCGTGTGTGTTTCATTTGCCAAGATGCTATACCGTCCAGACGGTACAGTCAAGCCGTTTTTCATTTCTAGCCAAATAGGAAGTTGCTTTTCCGAGCCACCGGAAAACAAGCCTGCCAGTCCTGGGATGCGTACGGCGAAGAGGGCCTACAGAATGTTGGCATTCTACCCGGAAATACCTTTTCGGATACCCCATCACCTACTCTCTCGCAGAGTCATATCCCGCCTTATCCTGTGCTGACAATGATGCGCACGGCTATACTGAAAGCGACGAGATTCCCATCAAAGTGCGAACCACAACACCTTGTAGTTGTCGTATGAATAGGATGTGAGCTTGCGCTGAGTCAGACTGCAAAGAAATGCCTTCACAACGGTGATCGTGAGCCAATACCGATTCATCTTGTCGACAAGCCCGAGTTCTGCGGAAAGGGCTTCTGCAAGATCCTCAACATTCATGGGAGTTCGCAAGATTTCAAGCAACAGGTCGTCGAGCGCGTCAAGCTTGGCAAGATGATGCAGGATGTTTTCTTCCGCTGCCTCGCGTGACAACATGGGCCCGTGGCCCGGCATCAGCCAGTCAAAATCGAGCGAGGCAATCGTGTCAAGTGATGTCCGAACTTCGTCGATGTCAATCGCATAGGGCAAAGGCGTTCGTTCCCACAGAGCCAATGGCCACAAGGCGTCACCGGAAACAAAGACACGATTAGGTAACATAAACCCGTGCTGATCGATCGAATGTCCCGGCAACGCGACCGGTTGGATCGGTTGAGGGGGAATGTCTTCGGTGAAGCCATCGACCGTGCATTGTGCGCCCTGGAAAAAACGGGTCACCATTTCGAGTGGCAAATGGGCCCAACTGAACATGCCACGCACATTTACAAGCGGATTTTCGATGAAGAATGCTTCCCCACGCGGCGAAACCACCTTGGCACCAGCCTCCCGCAACATGGCTGCTAACCGAAAGTGGTCGCAATGACCGTGCGTGATGTAAACCGCTTCAATCTGTTTCGACGCCAGAAGGGTGGGTTCGACACTGGGATCGAACACGCTGGTTTTCCAAAGCAGACAATTGGTTTCCCCAGGGATAAATGTTGTGTCTTTGTCAATTTGCATGTGCCAGTCCATGCATTGATCTTAATGCTTCGATGACAGACGTCACTACACCTTCCCCTCATCTTTGTACCGAGGCAGAGTGAACGTGAATTCGGCCCACTCTCCTTCCTGTGACGACACGCCTATTCGACCGCCATGCGCCTCCACAATCTGCTTCGTGATAAACAGACCCAGTCCAGTTCCCTTTACCCTGCTGGATTTGTCCCCGTTGCTAAGACGACTGAACTTCTTAAACAGATCGCCAAGCTTGCCTTCCGGGATGCCTTCGCCGTCGTTACGAACGGAGAAGGCCACGAACGCGCCGTCCGCCTTTGACGAAATACAAATGTTACCCCCATCGCGACCGTATTTGATCGCGTTGCTCAACAGGTTTTCGAAAACCTCATGCGCCATGTTCGAGTCGGCATCGATCGCAATATCTCTGGGGACCTGAATGTCAACCTGCATGCCTTTGGCTTGAAGACTGGCTTGTATGGACGCAACGAGTGGATCTAACACGTCGTCCCAAACAACGACTTGTTCTCTATTGGGAGACAGTTCACCGTTTTCGATACGCGAGAGATTCAAGTAGTGGCGGACCATCTCAATGAGCCTCCGGCAACCGCGGTCGAAGCAATCCACAGCCTTCTCCTGCTTTTCGGTGAGTGGTCCCAGCGTGCCTTCCTGGAGGAGATAGACGTAGTTCGTCATCGATGCGACGGGGCTTTTGAGTTCATGTGAGACGAAACCCAGCATGTCCACATAACTTCGGTTAAGAGCTTTCAGTCTATCTTCTCTCTCTGTCAACTCGTGGGACATCAAGTTGAACGCGCTTGTAAGCGCCGCCGTTTCCGTACAGGCGGCACGGTCGGCAACAACAGCAGAGGGACGATGTCCTTGACGCATAGCGTTGGACGCTTCAACTAGTTTGTGAATCGGTCGCGCCAGACGGAGTGCCATGAGAAATGCTACAAAGAGCGAAACGACGACCACAAACACCGTCATCAACAGAAACTTGACGACAATATCCTTCTGATAGTCCAGAAAGGGCTGCTTCAGGATACCAACATAGAGCATTCCTATAATTTTTCCTCCACCATCCCTGATGGGGTCATACGCCGTGAGATACCAATCGTTAACAACGAAGGCATCGCCAAACCACGACCTCCCATTATCCAGAACTGCGTCTGCGACTTCTTTCGATGCACGAGTACCCAGAGCACGATTGCCGTTCGCTTCGCGGACCGTTGTGGCAATGCGCGTGTCATGCAAGAATATCGTTGCGGTTCCTTTGGGCGCCCCTTTGTATTCCTCGTTCTTGTAGATTACGTCGTGAATCCGATCCACAAACTCATAATTTCTATTGACGAGAATCCCGCCATATACGAGGCCAATGATCGCACCTCCTTTTCGAACGGGGGCAGCGCACACCATCACCATGCCCCGCGTCTCTTCCTTCTCAAGTGAGCGGCGCGCTCTCGGAGTCTTCTCGATTTCGATGAACGCTCTATCCGGAAGATCCACCGCTTCCTGCTTGAGTTCCTGACTTGAAAAACTGGACATACATGCCATTGCCTTGCCTTGCAGGGCTTGGGTAACAGTGGGGTCAGAAAGCCGGTGGTCGCCGACCGCATACGGCGGTGTCGTGCGCAATACGACCTGCCCTTCGGGCGAAATGAGATCCAAAAAGTCAAGACCTTGGTTCAAACGGATGGCATCAAGGGCGGCCCTGAAACCCTCGTCAGTCCATTCCTGCCGGGCACACGCTTCAACGACTGACTCCTTGCCCGCGACGAGCTCAAGAACCGTCGTGATCGTGGACTGCTTGCTATCGCAAACAGCCCAGGCGCTACTGAGATCCAGGCGCACCCTCGTTTGCGCCTCGTCCATGACCCTCTTCTGTATCGTGCGAATACCGACGGCCAAAGACAGTACGCAAAAGAGAATGATAACAACAGCAAAGCCCTTAAATAATCGTGTTCTCAACATGCGCTTTTTCCCATCCTTCGTTCACCTGCTTGCAGAATTAAGAGAAAATCCGCATCGGCTTTATTTCGGTCATATACGGGCGGCACCGCCCATTCTGTTCCACCCTCACTGCGCAGAGTGCATCCCCAAAGGGGATGCCCACAGGGCTGAGGGAAGTAGCGCAATAAGGGCGAGAAAACGTCCTCACACGCACACTCTGTTAAATACCTCGTTCACGGTCCTTTTGTCCAGCGAAGAGTGCTTTTGCAGGCAGGCCTCCAAGCTTGCTGCGCAGCCCCTGCGAAGATGGCTTCTAGGATTTCTATTCACAGAAGAAGTCATCAAGCACATAACTGTAGCAGGAGAGCAACTCATCATCATTGACCACCTGCGTGTTGAAGTCCTTCATCTTCTGTAGGACGCTGTGTGCATCGGCATCATGCTCGAATTGCATCATGACCAGAGCACTGTAGCCGGGCCAGACAGCGGTATCCATCCGGGGATCGCCTTTGACGTTTTTTCCCGTCACGTTGTTCACGACTTGATAGCCCTGGACCCCATTTTCGTCCAGCAGTCTGAGCACTGTCACCAGAACGCTTACGTTGCATACACACGATACCATCTTCATATCAGCCTCCTCCTCGTGCTATACGGCACTGTCAAAAGTATTGGGCTCTCGCAGTCCCAACAATCTATTTATCAGTGGGATACGGCAGTTTCACCGTTCTCCCCATTTTTTGCGCTTAGTCCCACTCTTAGTCGCCCCCCTTAGTCGGATACACTTAACCGACCAACTTACTCGGCTTTCTGCCGTTCAACGATCTTGATACGAGATACTCTTGGCCATTTTCACCACAATTCCACTCCTTTCTCACTTCCTATCGCCTGTTCCCATTCGTACACCCATCACGCTTTACCCACAGATTCTCTTGAAGAGCCGAACTTTTAACAGTTCCGCACGATAGGCGCTTGATGTCATTTCAGCCTCGCAGCAGTTTTGGGCGTCATCGAAACGTAAAGAATGGGGATAAGCACCAACGTGATGAACGTCGATACAATCAGGCCGCCAATACAGGTGACACCCAACGGCGACCACATTTCAGCCCCCATGCCCGAACTGAGGGCCAATGGCACCATGCCCAGAATCGTGGTGAAGGCGGTCATCAGCACCGGGCGCAGGCGTGACTGACCGGCATTCATTACCGCGTCGCTCAAGCTCTGGCCACGGGCGCGAAGCAGATTGATGTAGTCCACGAGAACAATGCCATTGTTCACAACAATGCCAAGCAGCATGATCACGCCTATGAACGTAACCACGCTCAAGGTTGTCCCGGTTAGAATGAACGCCCACACAACGCCGATAAGAGCAAAGGGGATCGCAAACATGATCACGAACGGGTAGACAAAGGACTCAAACTGGGACGCCATCACCATGTAAACGAGGACGATCCCCAGCGCGAAAAGCAAGTACAGGCTTGAAAAGGCTTCCTTCTGCTCCTCGACTTGGCCCCCCATGTCGACGCTAATGTCCGTAGGAACCTGTAGCGCCGCCAGCGTTGCCTGTACCGCATCAACGGCTTCTCCCAGCGACGCATTATTCAAACTACATTTCACATAGACCACGCGCTGCTGGGCCTCGTGCTTGATTTCAACGGGCCCGCGGCCCTCAACAATCGAGGCCACCGAAGACAAAGGAACCTGTTGGCCCATGAGGGTGGTGAGCATAATGTTCCGCAGATTATCGATGTCGTTGCGAAATTGGGGCGAATACCTCACCACGACGTCATACTCGTCGCCCTCTTCTTTGTACTCTGTTTCCGTGAGGCCGAAGATGCCTTCGCGTACGCTCTTCGCGATCATCGCCGTATTCAGCCCCATGGCATGGGCCTTGTCACGGTCGACCTTTATATGCAACTCGAGTTTTCCCCGGTCAATCGTCGTTTCGATCTCGGCCAGAATCGGCACGGTGCTTAGTGCGTCCTTGATCGCCTGGGCCAAGCGGTTCACCTGGTCGAGGTCGTGGCCCATCACCTTGATCTCAATGGGCTTCTTTCCGCCGGTCATGGCAGACTCGAGAAGGCTTCCCGACGTGATGTGAAATTTGGTTACTTCAGGTATGTCGGCAATCCCCGCTCGGATGGCGCGACCGATGTCCGCCGCGCTGTAATCCCGATCATCAGGCAAAACAAGTTTGGCTCCGATCGTGGCGATGTTCTTTCCTTCCTGAAATCCAACCGACGTCAGAATGCCTTTTTCGGTTTGTCCTGCAACGGAGTAGAGTGACCGATACTCGGGACAGGCTTCTCGGAATATGGCCTCAGCCTTCGCCGCCACCCGTGCCGTCTCGGCCGCACTGGTGCCCACTTCCGTCTCAATTGTCGCCACAACGTCGCCTGCATCGAGCTCTGGAATGTAGTCCGTGCCGGCCTTACGGCCCGCCAGAAGGCTTACCACGAACAGCAACACAACCACGGCCACAATCGCAACACGATATCTGAGCGACCACGACAGAATTCTGACGTATGCATTTTCAACATAGACAAAACCCTTCTCGCTCAGGTCGTAGAGTCGTCCAGTTCTGCTGTGGGAAGGCTCACGTCGTTTTACGAATTGCTTGGCCAGCATGGGAATCAAGGTCAGCGCGGTGAACAGGGACGCAAGCAGGGTTACCGATGTCAGCACGGCGAGCTGCTTGAAGAGAATGCCGACCAGTCCGCCCATGAATACCATCGGCAGAAACACGGCGATGGTTGTCAGTGTGGAGGCCGAAATGGCCATCCCCATTTCGCCGGCTCCAAAGATGGCCGCCTCACGCGGTTGAACGCCCCGTTCGATATGCCGCGTTATGTTTTCAAGAACCACAATGGCATTGTCCACCACCATTCCGATAGCGATAGCCAACGCCATTAGCGAGAAAATGTTCACGCTGAAGCCAACAGCATACATGAAAATGAACGCCACAATCAGCGAAAAGGGAATGGCCGAAATGATAATCAGACTGCTCGTCACACGTCGCAGAAAGATAAAGACAACCAGCATGACAAACAGACCCGCGTAGCCAATGGTCACGGAGAGATTGTGGAGAGAATCGGTCACGAGCTCGGATGAATCCAGCATTTCCGTAATCTTGACATCCGCAGGCAAGCGCTTTTGTATTTGGGCCACTTCCGCGCGGATGGCTTTCGCGACTTCAAGGGTGTTGCGACCCGACTGCTTTTGCACCATAAGCATGACGGCCTTGCGGCCCGAGGAACGTATGAATTCATCCTTATCCTTGAAGGCGTCCTCAATGTTTGCCACAACATCCCTCAACCTGATAATCTTGCCACGAACACTGGTCAGCGCGATGTCTCCAAAATCGTCAACCGACGTGAGTTCTCCCGGGATACGCAGGGCCAAGTCCTTCCCCGCCACCTTGATGCTACCACCCGGAATGGTCACATTCTCCATTCTCAGAAGCGTGGAAATGCCCGCCAGAGACAAGTTGTATGCCTGTAGCTTGAGGGGATCAATGTGGATCTTGATCTGACGTTCCGGTTGCCCTATGACAACGATGGTGCCTACACCGGGGGTACTTTTGAGACGGGACTTGATGTTGTCCTCGATGATCTTGTCAAGACTGTTGAAGTGCGGACCGGCCTCCACGTTGTACATGAGAATTGGCATCATGGCGCTGGTGATTTTGTAGACAACCGGATCATCCGCATCGTCCGGCAGGTCACTCTTCGCCAAATCAAGCAGATCCCTCACGTTATTTGCAGCTTGGTCCAAGTCAGCACCCCATCGAAATTCAAGGGCAATAAAGGATACGTTCTCCTTGGAACTGGATCGCATGCTTTTCAGGTCGCTGGCCCCTGAGAGCTCGTCCTCCAACTTTTGGGTCACCTGTTCTTCCACGTCGTTCGCAGACGCGCCACGATAAGGCGTGATCACGGTCAGTGTCGGGAGTTCCACTTCAGGCAGGACGTCCCTCGGCAGCATGGTCAGAGAAACAGTGCCGAAGAGAAGAATAGCGATGAAGACCATCAGCGTGAACACGGGACGATCAACGGAAAGCTGCGGAAGTTTCACTGGCCATCCCCTTTTGTGGCGCGGACTTGCGTTCCGTCCGTCAACTTGGTCGTGCCGCTCAACACGACGGCGTCACCGGCATCGATCCCAGTGACGGCAATTTTGTCGTTCAGAGCAACGAGCGGTTGCACAACCTGGCGTTGCGCGACACCGTCCGTGACAACATAAACGTAATCCTCCCCGGTCCCAGGCTGGTGGACGACCGCAAAACGGGGGATGAAGAGAGCCGTCTTCTCCGGAAACCTGAGCGTAACGTGGCCAAACATGCCCGGCTTGAGGGAGCGGTCTGGGTTGTCTACCAGAATATCGGTCTTTGCTGTACGTGTGGCACGGTCGAGCCGTTCCTTGACTCTGGACACGCGGCCGGTGAATGTTCGGTCAGGATAGGCGTCACAAGTCAACACAGCTGGCTGCCCGACGTGAACAGCCGCCAGATCCTTCTGATTAACCTCGATTTCTATCTTTGCCGGATCGAGCTGCATTAGACGTATGATTCCTGACGAATGAGAAAACCCCGCATCCAGAGAGGGGTAGAACGTGAAGACTTCCCCCTCTTTCAACAGGTGGTCCGTGACAGTGCCTTCGAAAGGCGCCTGTATCTGAGTATTCTTCTTTGTCAGATCGTACATGGCTCGGGCGGCCTCAAACTTGGCCTTAACATGATCGAACTGCTGCTCGGGGATGCTGTGCTTCTCCAGCAGACGCGTAGCACGTTCAAAATCCTTTTCAACCGTCCGGTATTCGATCTGGGCTCGCGTCATCATCTCCGCGGACAGCTCACACAGCACATCGCCACGGCTAACCTGTTCACCTTCAGCAAAGTGAATTTTCTCTATGCGCCCCGGCAACGCGGCCCCCAAATTGGCCTCCCTGTTCGCCTGAACGGTCCCGGAGAACTGCATTTCCGGCGCGTAACACAGAGTTTCCGCACGCACAGTCGTGACGGCAACGGGTGGCACCAGTTCAGCCTCCTGCCGCGAGGAGCAGCCATTGAGAAGGAGCGCCAAGCCCCCTATTAGGATCAATCGTTGTTTCATTGTTTGTTCCCTTTCTCTGCTTTAAGTAGAACGCCTAGCGCTTTTTGCATGGCCGAGCCCTTCAGCCTGTATTCGGACTTGGCATCAATGTGCCTGGAATAGGCCTCTTGCCAGAGCACCTGTGCATCGAGAACATCGGTGCTTTTGACTACACCTTCCGAAAAACGGTCTCGGGTAACCCTCAGATTCTCTTCCGCCTGTTCCAATGCTGATGTCGTCATTCGGATCTTTTTTAGCGACTCATCGACTTGGAATTCCACTTGCTTCACTTCGAGCGCAACGCCCTTGCGCGCCTCTTCGAGATTCAGTTCCGCCGCTTGCCGTTCCCGTCTTGCGGCGCCCAGCTCAAACCCCCGCTCGTTCCAATGAAACAGGTCGAGGCTGCAAACCACGCCGACCATCCAGACATCATCGAACTCATCCTCAAAGCTGTTGTAGGGCGATGGATTCATATACGAATAGTCAGCCCAGAGTGCAATTTGCGGGGCGTATTGGGAGCGCGCGATCGCCTCGACGGATCTGCCCACATTCACGTTGTCTTCTAGCATTCTGATTTCCGGCCGTTGCCGGAGTGCGCTTTCAGCCGAACCCGCATTAGCCACAGCCACAGGCTCGTCCTGAAGCCGGTCACTGGGCGTAATCTGGGTATCAAGAGCAAGGCCGATGACGCGGCAAAGCGCCATTTGTGACAGTTGTACTCCATCCTGAGCTTCGAGCAGCAGCAATTCAGTTTCGCTAAACTTCACCTTGGCCTTCAAGACGTCGTTGTCCATGACGATTCCGGCGTCAAGCATGTTCCTCAGTGTTTCGACATGTTCGCCAACCATTTGCTTGTATTGTTCTGCCAGCCGAACGCGTTCACGCATAGACACC
This sequence comes from uncultured Victivallales bacterium, assembly GCA_964576795.1. Classification (GTDB taxonomy): domain Bacteria; phylum Verrucomicrobiota; class Kiritimatiellia; order UBA8416; family UBA8416; genus JABGOW01. The sequence continues at coordinate 7,241 of CAZNWT010000059.1, read as the reverse complement.
ACGAGCCAGTAATTCTCATCGGTTTCATAAATAACATCCTCCGCCTTCAACCGGCGCTTCTCTTTCGCGATACTTTCCAAATGGATGCGCATCTTATGGTTGTTTCGTATCTTCCCACCGGTGAACACAGGCTGACGAATGCCCACGCTCAGCAGGGTGACATCTTCCGTTCCGAATTTCAGATCTTGGCCGAGCAAGGAATAGGTCGGAACGTCGCTTTGCCTCGTGTAGCTTCCCGTGAGATCGAATTCCGGCAGGTATTGAGTTGTGGCAGCTTTCCGCTTTTGTTCCGCTGCCTGCATGTGCATTTCAGCGGCCCGGAGTCCCTCGTTATTCTCCAGGGCCAATTGGCGACACTCCTGCAGGCTGAGCGTTTTAGCGGCGAGAAGCAGTGACGGCAAAAGCAACAGGGAGAGTAGCAGCAGGCATATATGCGCTGCTGCCGGGTTGCGTCTGCGGCAGCGATGTCCATTTCGTGCAACTGTTGGGTCATGCGTCATGCTCTATACCTTGGTGAGGTGAGGACTTCTGGCCTCAATTTTTTCTCCTGCGCTCCTATGCGGCCAAGCCGACCAGCTCCTGAGTCATGTAATCCTACTTGCACAGACCATGCCAGAACTCACCAAGAAGCGTAAGTCTCTATGATGTAGATACATAGGATCTGTGTGAAAGGGAGTAGAGGGATTGCGATGGGCGTGAAACCCGTCACGAACACGATCGAGTGGATACGCATAAAGCGTTTCTTATGAACTGCTTGCACCTGCTGTGACGGGGGGCTTTCCGGTGACGATTGTCACCGCCCCTTCCGCTGGGCGTAAAACCGACTCTTCACGGATGTGCGTTTTCTGAGTTCATCACGGAATTGTGTAGTTGTGGCCCTCTTTCGTTACCAGAAAGAGCGCTTAAAGCAGAAGCGGTTAAGTGTATCCGAGTAAAGGTGGCGGTTAAGTGAACGAAAAAGTGTAGGAAGAGTGCGAAGCGCGCACTTAAACGCGTCGCTTACTCGGATACACTTAATCGACCGACTTCCGTCCTGAGTCTGACCCATTTTGATACACTTGAAAATCTATGATCTGACGAATATATCAACTCGAAAGCAGCCCTGGAGAGCCAAAGCCTACTACAAATACCACTTCAGGTAGGTGAAATAGAGATCGGAAAGCTCGAACTCTACACCCACCTGATCCTCGGACCAGCCCGCGAATTCGGTGCCCAGAGGGCCGAGTCCAATATTGGCTGCGAATAGCACTTCGACATTTTCTGCTACCGACCACGTGACATACACATATTCACGGGCACTGTGGTCCAGGGCGTTCCACACCGTTTGTGCATTGCAGCTCCACAACGTACTGGGAGAAACTCGCAGAAGTACGCCAATGTACTGCTGTCCAATATTGAATGCTGTACCGCGATCGAACACGCGGCGTACCGACGCATTGGCAAACCTTGAAACATAGTCATCCTCGTCGCTGACGCCGAGACCATTATAGAAATACTCAACGGCCACGTAGGGGTCCCACATGTATTGGAAGGAATAATCGAGACTGAGGAGACCCTTGAAGTAATCGCGCTCATCAGATTCATCGACCCAGGTATACAACCACTCGCCCCTGAATCCCGCATCCTTGAGGTAGCCGGAAAAATCACCGCCAAGGACCCTATCGGCGGCGATGCTACCGCCAAGCAGCGCGAAATCGTATTCCCCGACGTGGCCCGTAATTCTGGCGGCGAGTGATGAATCCGCTTCGGTGACAGCGTAAGGATCATCGTTGCCGAGGGGTTCACAGATGATGTCGATGGAGGTTTCGAAGGTGGGAAGCACCATAAGGCGAACGACATCAACCCCCAATTTCTCATCACGGTCGATCTCGTCTGGACTGAAACCCGTAAACAAATCGGTCGGGTTCCAGAAGAGCCCCGTCCCCCAGCTGACAGCCTGCCTTCCCACCGTGAAGATGACCCGTTCCGACTGCATACGTACGCGAAGGCGGTCCAATCCGTGCTGTAGTACTATGTTAGATTCCTCTGCAATCTCCGATTCGAGATCGAGAAACCGGGCGCGAGGTTGCGGCGAGATGGGAAGTGCCGACATTAGGGCATCGCCGGTTAGGGTTGCGTCCTGGCTGAGCCTCTCAATGCGAACGGAATCGCCCCAGGTGGCACGAACTTCGTAGTGCACCCTGAAATCGAGCCCTTCCCACGGCTCATAATCCGCTTTGAGTCGTGCACTGCTAACGCTGTCCACCAACCAGTCATCATTCCATACACCGAGATTCCTGTAGCTGTCGCTCACATCGCTCACGGATAGGAAGGTTTTGACGTGACCCGAGAGTTCGGGCTGCGGGAGGTCGTCAGCCACAATGGATACACACGGCATATATAGCGCGAGGGCGATGTAGACTCTTTTCAATATTACCCCCTAAACCCCTGTTACTTCCGCTCATCCGTTTTGATCTTACCGTCCTGTAATCGAATGAGCCGCCGCGAATACTCCATGACCATCGGGTCGTGCGTGGAGAAAATGAAGGTTACGTTCTTTTGCTCGTTGAGTTCCCGCATTAGGTCAAGCAGCTTCGAACCGGTACCCGAATCTAGGTTAGCGGTCGGTTCATCCGCAAGTACGATCTTGGGATGGGTAACGATCGCGCGGGCGACAGCTACTCGCTGTTGCTGCCCACCGGAAAGGGCGGGCGGGCGCCTGTGCATGTTTTCGCCTAGGCCCACCTGCTCCAGAATCTCGGCGGCGCGGGCCCTTCTTTCCGGGGCTGGGCACCCCTGTAGCATCATGGTGAACTCCACGTTCTCCTGTGCGGTCAGCACCGGTATGAGGTTGTAGGCCTGAAACACGAAGCCGATCTTATGGAGACGGATCTTGTTCAGATGGCGTGAGCGCATGTTTGTAATGTCATCACCATCGAGGTGGACCGAGCCGGACGTGGCAGTATCCAGGCCGCCAATAAGGTTGAGGAGTGTCGTCTTGCCGGAACCCGATGGTCCTGCGATCGCGGCAAATTCCCCTTGTTCAATGGTCACGTCAATGCCCCTTAGCGCGTTCACCCATGTCTTGCCGTCCAGGTAATCCTTTTTCAGTGCTTGGGTCTGTATCAATGGCATTTTGTCGCCTCCTTAAAGCATAGAAACATTTTTTTCATAGCGTCACCCCACCTGACGGATGGCCTCCACAGGTGCGAGCCGTGCGGCGCGTATAGCAGGAAACAGAGAAAAGAGAATGGCGATAACGAAAGTCGTGACCGATGCACCCACGACCTGGGAACTCTCCAGGTACGGATACAGGACGCGTTCGACACCAAGGTAATCCATTCCGGCGGCCAGCATGCTCAGGTCCATGCCGGACGCGCCAAAGCAGGCAATGATCGCCCATCCCACAGTGCTTCCCACTACGACGGCGATGACGGCGAGAAAGAAGGATTCGAACAGGATAAGCAGCACAAGGCGCAGGCGGTTCATGCCGATAGCACGCATCACGCCAATCTCGTGCGTGCGCTCGCTGACGGCCATGTGCAACGTGTTCACCGTGCCGAACGCCATGGCGATGTAGAACAAGCCGAGGAAGGGGATCATGTAGCGCCCAGACATTTCAAGCGATTGTACGGCAAACGGCATCCGGTCTTTCCAGGTAAGCACTTCCACATCATCTGTTGGCACCTGGCATTTCAGCTCACCGGCGAACGCTTCGGCGACCTCAATCTTGTCTAGCATGATCGTCGTTTCCGTGATCCGATCTCCAAGCCCCAACAGCTCCTGTGCGTCTGAACGAAGCACGTACACGTGGCTTTCATCAAACCCGGCACTGTGGGTGTCAAAGATCCCCGCAATGCGGTACGCACCGGATCCCATGTCGCCCCCAAATTGCTGGGAGACAATCACCACTTTCTTACCGACCTTCGTTTTCAGCTTTTCAGCCAGTCGCGCACCGATAAGCGCCTTCCCTGATACGGCGGAATCGAGAAACACGCCTTCGCAAATCGAACCGGCCACGATCGAAAGTGCCCGCTCGCGCTCCGGTTCAATTCCCACGACGTTGACGACATAGGATTTGGAGGCGGTGGAAAGCATGCCCTGCGCCACAACGCGGTTTGCCCACGCCTTCACGTGGTTGTGTTCATCCAATGTAGCGGCGAGGTCGGGGACGGGCTCAAACGCGTATTCGATAAGCGGGTTCTCGTTATAGCCCAGACCCATCACCCTGAGATGCCCCTCGCAGCGGTTCACGGAACTTTCCACCATCTGGTCCAACCAGCCATTCACGAACCCCATGCAGAAAAGAACGCCGGCCAGACCCGCCGACATAGCACAGAGCAGGATGATCGCGCGGCGTTTGTTACGCCAGATGTTGTGCCATGCCATTTGTAAGAGAATCTTCATGTGTGACGCAGTGCCTCCACGGGCTTCAGGTAGGCCGCCTTCACGGCAGGATAAATCGCAAAAAGCAGCGCCATGCCGAACACGATGCTGACGGCCCAGTACAGGACAAGTGGCTGAAGCTGCGGGTGCATGATTGCGCTGATCCCGTATGCGCTCATCATGTCTTCTCCGTAGCCAAAGTCGATGCCGCGCGACTGAAAGAAGAGGACGACCGGAATGCCGATTCCCAATCCGATGATGACACCAACCAGTGAGAGCAGCACCGACTCCATGTATATCATCAGTGAAACCGAACATGGACGCATGCCAAGCGACAGGAGCACACCGAACTCATGAATGCGCTCCATGAATGCCATCAGAAAGGTGTTCGCAATGCCAAACCCCACCACGAGGACCAGGATGCCGTAGAGGATCAGGCCGCTGTTCCAGTCGAGCTTTATCGCCTGCTCGATGCCGGGAAGGAGCTCGGGCCACCCCAGGACAACGGCCTGATCGAATCCCTCTTGTTCAAGCCGCGACCGGATTTCTTCCTCGACCATGAAGCGATGCTTATCGTGGTCAAGGAGGAGGGCAATTTCGGACACGGCCCCGTTCATCGCGTAGGCATCCTGCACCGTCTTGATGTGAACGGCCATGGTCGAACGGTCCATTTCGGCGATACCGAAATGTAAGATTCCCCTCACAGTGAGCCGGCCTGCGGCGATGGACCCGTCCGCGCCCTGGCCGATGAAGACGACTTCGTTGCCCACGCCGACACCAAGATTGTCAGCGAGCGCTTCACCGAGTAATACGCCGTCCAGATCGTTAGAGCCCAGATACGCACCGTCCCTCAGCGCGCTCTTGAGTGTGGAAGTCTCCGCCTCCCTGTCCGGGTCGATACCGAAGAGGGTCGTGCCAAATGTTCGTTGATCGTTGCTGACGAGGGCCGCCGCATTCACGCGCGGTGCGAACGCCACGACATGCGGGACACCCGCGATGGCATCGAGGATAGATTCGTAGCCGGATAGCCGTTTCGCGATGTCCCTATCGGGCCAGTATCCCTCTCGCTGGATCTGCACGTGCCCCGAATGGGCATGCACGGCATTGTAGATCATGTCGACATAACTGCCCCGCTGCAGTGCCATGATAAAGACCAGTAGGGCAACCGCGAGCGCGACGGCAAGCGCCGTCAGGAGCGAGCGCCGCTTGCTTCTGCCAATATTCCTCCAAGCTATGCGAAGAATGTTCATGAGAGATCGAACTATCGCTCCAAGTTACGCTTCGTGAATGTGTCCGGCTTGAGCATCGGGCTAAATGTGAGTCGATTGTACGTTAAAGCGGTGTTGTAGCCGGGGCGCGTGATGTCATGCATAACGAAATGCGTGGCGACGGCCCTGCCTTCGATGTCCCGGATGTCCGAAGTCTCGTAGTACTTAATCAACTCCCCATCTTCGTCGTAGTAGTCAGCGCGATCAGCCACGAAGAGCTCCTTCCTGACCTTGATGACTATTTTGCCCCATACCACCGGAGCGTCTGGCTTTGCTACGGCTTCAACGATCCAGTAATCCACACCGGCTTCTGTCGGTTCACTGATGATCTCATGCGTATAATCCGTGATGAGGCTATCGGCCCGAACCACGTCATCGTTCGTAAAATCGCTCCCCAACCACGACTGGAGCATCATTGACGGCGGAATCTTGATCGTTCTATTGATGGCCGGAATGTGCTGCCAGGCCTCTCTTCCCTTCTTCAGGAATTTTACGCCCTTTTCCTTTGCAGGCGAAAGGATGTGTATCAGCGAGTTTTTTGTGCCCTGAGTCCAGGCGTCCATGGTCAGCGTACGGGACCATTCCGGACGGGTAACGACCATGGTCATGCGGCAATAGCTCTCTCCGCCCCGCAACATGTCATCACTCCGACGAACGATCGCTTCGGCCGTCATCTCCTCCGCCGAGATGGCGGGCAGACTGGTGCTGACCCATATGAGGCCGCACGTTAGCGCAAAGGCTTTGATATTAAGTTTCACCTCGCACCCTCCTTGCCTTTTCTTCTTCTGCCGCACGACGTCGTGTTGCATTCCATCCATATTCGAAACGAAGCCTCGTTTGTGCCTGATTTCTTGAATATGTATTGCATCTACAGCTTATCAAGCATGCGGCAGTGTCGCCAGCCAAAGATGGACAGGGGTCTGACCCGTGACGGTTGTCCCCGCTTCTTCGGGAGAGCCTTGCGATCGAGTTGCACACACTTGGTCGGAGTGCTACTATCTGACTATCCATTAAGATGGAATGAAGTGTTGCGGGTATCTTGAGGTTTAGGAACCGCATGGAACACGGCAACTGTGCGGGATGGCGCCATGAGTGACATCGAAAAGAAAGAAAACGAGGCGATCGAGGAACTCGCAGTCCTGCGCCGAGAGGTTGCGTCTCTACGCGATACCGAAAGACACTTCGAAATCCTCATCGACAATCTCCCGCTCGGCATCTATCGCCGTACGTGTGGGGCCAACGGCAGAGTTGTGATGGCAAATCGTGCGTTTCTGAGGATGCTAGAATATTCGACGGTTGAGGAAGTGAGACGTATCCCCGTGGCGCAGTTGTACTGGGATCCATCGGAGTGTGACGACTTCTCGAGCAGCGTGGTTTCGAATGAAGAAGTGCTCGAAGGAGAGCTCAAGCTGAAGAGAAAAGATGGCGAGCCCATTTGGGCAGCCGTCACGGCAACGCTTGTTTGCGACGCAAACGGCAAGCCCGCCTTCTTCGATGGGATCATAGAGAACATAACGCAGAAGAAGCAGTTGGAGGAAGAGGCGGCGATCCGGCAGCAGCAACTTGCCCAGGCAGACAAGATGATATCTCTTGGCATCCTCGTTTCCG
>CAZNWT010000058.1:0-28560 GCA_964576795.1 uncultured Victivallales bacterium | reverse complement strand
CCCCCCCCCCCCCCCCCCCCCCCCCCCCCCCCCCCCCCCCCCCCCCCCCCCCGGGCCGCCCCCCCCACCGGGGTTAGGGTTTAGGGTTCTGGGTTCCGAGTGGGCCCCACGGTGCGAGCTCAGGGTTTTTCAAGGCTTGAATGTCCGACAACCAACAAGGAATATCCAACTCCCAAGTGGGAGACGAATGCGAATGTGGCGACTATGGGCATGTCATTCTCTGCTTCTCGCTCCCTTGGACATTGGATATTCCTTGTTGGCTATTGGGTATTGAATTTCAACACGTTACAGATGTTCTCAGAGGCAAGCGTTTGGAGCTTAGGGTTCAATTTCCTTTTTTGGATTAAGACTGCCCATACGATAGCCGGAAAGATCGAGCGTGACAAACCGATAACCGGCGGATTTTACAGCGGCGACAATCTGTTCTCGTATTGGATCGGTTGCGGCTTTTGTTACCTGCTCAGGGGGGACTTCAATGCGTGCAAGTTTGCCGTAGTGTCGAACGCGAACGGCTCGGAACCCCAAGTCCATCAGAGCCGTCTCTGCCATTTCTATTTGGCGCAAACCGCTTTTGGATACATGGTCCCCGCAAGGGATGCGTGTCAGAAGGCAGGCGTAGGCAGGTTTGTCCCAAGTGGGCAGTGCCCACGCTTCAGAAAGGTCTCGGATATCTTGTTTGGTGAGTCCAGCTTCGAGCAAAGGGCTGCGGATACTGAGCTCGTCTAGCGCTTTGAGCCCCGGTCTATAGTCTCCGAGATCATCGTGGTTGGTTCCTTCAATCAACACGGAATTGTGTTTTGCTGCAAAGGTTTTGAGCTCAGTAAAAAGAAACGTTTTGCATTGGTAACAGCGATCTTCGGGGCTGCTGCGCAGGGCCTCTAGAATGGGGGCTTCTACGAGCTCATGACGAATGTTGTTCTCTCGGCTGAATTCCAACGCCTCGTCAATTTCCCATTGTGGAATGTAGGGGCTTGTGATGGTAACGCCTATAGTGTTGTCACCAAGGGCTTGTTTTGCGGCATAGAGGAGCAGGGAACTGTCCACGCCACCGGAAAACGCAACAACGACTTTTTCGAGTTTAAGCAGAATTTCTGACAGCGCGTCGCGCTTGGCATCTAGGGCTCTGGTCGCACTCATGATGAGATGTTCTTTTTCTGAGCGACGGCTTTGTAGATGGTGCTTAAGGGCAGCTTCTCTCGTCGGGCAATGGCGGCACATTCATCGAACTCCGGTTTTGATCGAATCACGTCACCGTTAAGAATGGCTTCCTTGGTGGTGATCGTTCCAAATTGTGTTTGCCGCTGCTCGACACGGCGTTCCAGCATTGTCTTTTCGACGGCAAACCGTTTTATTCCCAGTGTCGTGGTTTCGCGGAACATGGTGTGTTTGATTACGGCCTCGTTCTGTGGTGAACAGAGCACCGAAATGATGGTTCCCGGGCGTGATTTCTTCATGGTGGTGGGAATGAAGTTTACGTCGCTGGCACCTGCCTCAAAAAGTTGCTTCATGGCATAGCCCAACGCTTCTGGCGTCATGTCGTCTATAGCGCTTTCCAGAAGTACGGCATCTACGGCTTTGGGAAGGTTGGTGGAGGTCCCTAATTGCACGCGCAGGAGGTTTGGAATTTCCATATCGCGGTGTCCAATGCCATAGGCCGTCTTCTTGCAAATCAGCTGAGGGGTATCGGTGAATTGATTCACGAGTGTAGAGAGGATTGCGGCCCCTGTTGGGGTTGTGGTTTCGTACTGAACGGCTCCTCGTCGGGTGGGGATGTCTTTGAGAATTTCGACGGTAGCTGGAGCAGGGACGGGAATCTTACCGTGAGCGCAGGTTACAAACCCGCCTCCGAGCTCGATGGATGAGCAGAGCGTTTGTTCAACACCAAGGGCTTCGTGGCAGATCGCGGCACCGACAACATCAACGATGGCATCGGTTGCGCCGACTTCATGGAAATGAATTTCCTCAACACTACAGCCATGCACATGGGCCTCTGCTTGAGCGATTTTCTCAAAAATTGCCATGCTGGTTGTCTTCACCCTTTCTGAGATCATGCTTTGCGAGATGATAGTAGCGATATCGTTCAGGTTACGATGGTGATGGTGGTGGTGATGCCCGGTCGAGGCATGATGGTGTTTCAGCTGAACGTTGACGCGGGTTCCGTGAATGCCGCTTTTAGCATCTTTCGTGATCTGGAGTTCAAACTCGTCAGAAACGTTAAGCTTGGCGAGTTCGTTGCGCAGGAGCTGCTCATCAACGCCAAGATCTAGCATTGCAGCAAGATTCATATCGCCGCTGATCCCGGAAAAACAGTCATAATATAGTACACGCATGTGGGCGATCCTCTCGTTTTTAATAATAGACACTAGATTGGTGTCAGTAGGCTTATGTGTCGAGTGTTTTCTACGGTGTGTTGCCCAAATCGAGATTCCTCGACTTCGCTTGGAATGACACTCGCCGAGAGCTCGGATTTCATGAGAAACTGTCATGCCGAGCTTGTCGAAGCCTCTCGCTGACATGTCCGCCGTAGCACGAAGTGCGAAGGAGGAAGGCGCTCTTTCGATTTAGGCAAAACGCTGTCGAGTATGGTAATAAATGATCTGCGGGGCGAGGTCACCTCACCTCCATTATTGCATAACGTCGTGGCGATGGAGGTGGCCCACCCTCGGGCTGCAGATTGCGGTAGTTACGTTGAAGTCACTGCTGGACACAGCAGTTGCTCAAGCAGTCTGATCATATGCGTATTAACTACCGCAAAGCGGTCGGGTGATTCCAAAATGGTTTCTGGCGAATGCACATAGGTGACGGCTGTCATTTCATGGCGACTGTGGGCAATAATATCCTGCGTTGCCTCTGGTGTTGTTTTCAGATGGTATTGAAGCGCGAGAACACGATCTTCGTAACCAAATGCTTGATGGTTGCAGGCTTTACTTGTGGCAAAATGTGTTGCCCCCCCCGGGGAATATCAAACGTCTCGCCGTGCCAGTAAAATGCCATGATTTCATCTGCAAACACGTTGCCACTTCGTTTCTTTTGGCCTGCTCTGTGCGTTTGACGGGGAACCACCCTATTTCCTTGAATGGGGAAGGCTCAACTTTTGCTCCCATAATGTGAGCCAGCATTTACGCTCCCAGGCAGATGTCTAGAATGGTGACCCCGGTCTTAAGTGCAGCATCAATGTACTTTAATTCAGTATTTATCCAGGGGTAGGCTTTTGTGTCGTGGACGCTCATGGGGCCTCCCAAAACAATTAGCAGGTTGTGTGCTCCGGGAGAGGGTAAGGGTTCGCTTGCATTCGCGTTTGGGAAACATCCACAGTGTGCTGCTGTGCCCATCGGGATATGTTTCCAAGCCCTTCAAAGGGGACGTGCTGGATGAAAGCGGAGTGTCTGATGTTGCATCGTCTGTTTCGATTCTTATTTGTGTTGAGAATTGATATTGTGTTCAGAATTGACAAGAGGTTTTTATCGGATATTATTTCTGTATATTGTTCTGGCGGGCACTCTGCCGTGCGTTTGTTATTGTTTTGTTTATTTCTGCTGATTTCAACCCTATTGGAGATCATATGCATCCCACCTTAAATCATCTTATTCAATTGCAGGAGCTAACTGAAGTTCGAGAAGAGCTTGAGGTGGCTGGTGGCGTGGCGCATCTTGAGCAACTTAACGGTGCAATCGTCGCGATGACAGAACAGCTTCCTCCTGATATTCGTGTCACGTTTGAAAAACTTCATAAAAAGGATCGGCATGTCATTGTGCCTGTGTCCGAAGGGGTTTGCTCAATCTGTGGGATAAAGCTTCCTCGTAGCGTTCTTCAGCAGGTGCAAATAGCAGATACTCCGCAGGCCTGCCCTAATTGTGCACGGTTCTTGTATGTTCCTGACGGGGTCGCCCGTAATGTTAAAAAGCGTCCCGGACGTTTTGATGCTCGGAAGCCGGGTATTTCTAGATTTTCCGATGTCAGTCTCATGATTGAGGATCTCGGTGCTGATGACAAGGAAGGTGCTATTGCCCTGCTTTCTCACAGAATGGAGCAGGAGGGGTTTGTCGATAAGGGTGACCTTCTGCTTGAAGAGGCATTGCGTCGCGAGGCGCTATACTCAACGGCTGTGGACTACGGCTTGGCTTTTCCGCATGTGAGGGGGGTTGAAGGGGGGGCGCTGACGCTTGCTGTGGGGCTAAGCAAAAAAGGGATCCATTTTGATGGGCCAAAAGGGGGATTGACCCATATCGTCTTTTTCTTAGTGATTCCGACGGCGGCAAGTGCATTTTATTTGAAACTGCTTGCTGGACTTACGGAGACGTTCATGGAAGAGGACGCGCGGAAGGCATTGCTGGATGCGCCTGATACGACTGCCATGTGGAAAACGTTGACTAAGGTTACCCGTAAGGCAATCAAGTAGTCGGAAAAGGTTTTGGGTAAAGTACGTTGTGAGAAGGCTTTCACCGCCCAACCCTGAAGTGCTGGTCATCCCGGCGAATGTCGTGGTGAGTTCGGGATGCAAGCACAAGCAACGCCCAACAATCGACATACAAGTTGAAAAGGATGGCCGTGGGTAGTCAGCAAAGGTTTCAATGGCTGAGATGGACATCTCTGACGTCTCAGAGTTCGCGTTATCACCTTAAAATTGCGATTGCTCTGGTTGTCGTGATTCCAATGCTCAGTTTTTCCTTGGTTGGGCTTTCGCTTTTTACGACGGTTGTTATCTACTCTCCAGCAACGCATGGTGCCATCCTGTTGGCAGGCTTTTTGTGCGGTGTTCTAGGGTTTGGCATGCTGCGCCAGTATCCTACTAATATTGAGCGCATGCGCGACTATCTGGAGAAAATTGCCGCCGACGATCTTCCCAAATCCGTGACCTTGATCCACAGTGAGCACGACAGTAGTGATATTGAACGGTACTTAAATGAGGTTGTGCAGGGGCTTCACGACAAGATTAATGCTCTTGATGAACAACTCGAAATCTCTCGTAAGTTGACAGATGCGGTGCGAAAGCAGTCCGAAGAGATTGTTGACGCTGAGCGACAACGGGTGATGATTGAGAGCCTTGGTGCAGCGTGTCACCATCTGGGGCAGCCCGCGACAATCTTGCGTATTTATTTTTCCTGTATCAAAGATCTGCGGCCTGAGGTCATGGAGCAGAAGGAATTTTGTGCTTGTTCCATGGCGATTGAGAGCATCTCAGAGGTGCTTCAGAAACTACAGCGTGTGAGTAAATATCGGACGACTCCGTATGCTGCTGCATTCTCTGTTGATGAGAATACGACATCCTCTGACAATAAAACCCAGATTGTGGATATCAATCCTCCCCCCGCTCCCGCCGAAGCGAGGGAGATGTAGCACAGGCGTGCATGCCATCGCACTTGTTCCAGAAGGGCCAAGTTTTCAGCCCAGCCGCTTGACGAAACGCGCAATTCTAACGAGTGCTTCTTGGATTTCGTTGGTGCCGGCGGCGTAGGCGCAGCGTATAAAGCCTTCGCCGCAGGCTCCAAATGCAGTACCTGGCACGCAGGCCACATTCTCTGCTTCGAGTAGCTGCATGGCAAAGTTCTGAGAGGATAGGCCAAAGTCACCGATATATGGGAATGTGTAGAAGGCGCCCTTGGGTCTGAGGCAGGGAATACCGGCAGCTTCGAACCCCTTGAGCATAAGGTTGCGCCGTTGCTTGTAGGCTCTACGCATCTCTTCTACATCTTTATCGCCATTTTTAAGCGCTTCAATAGCGGCTTCTTGAGCCAAAACGGGAGCGCAGAGCATGGTGTATTGATGTATTTTCATCATGGTTTCTGTTAGTTCTGGTGGTGCACAGGAAAAGCCAATCCGGAATCCGGTCATGGCCCATGCCTTTGAGAATCCATTTAAGAAAATGGTGCGTGGTTTCATGCCGGGGATGGATGCAATGCTGGGCCGCTCGCCTTCGTAGGTGAGCTCGGCATAGATCTCATCTGTAATCACAACAATGTCATGCTTGATTGCAAACTCAGCAAGCATCTCGACATCGTCCTGTGTAAGCACAGCTCCCGTTGGATTGGTAGGAAAGTTTAGTAGAAGTGCCTTTGTCTTTGGCGTCACCTTGGCTTCAAGGGCTTCCCGTGTCAGACGAAATTCATTTTCTTTATGCGTTGCGATTGGCACAGGGATGCCGTGTGCAAATGTAATGATGGGCCCGTAGGAAACATAGCAGGGCTCGTGGTAGAGCACTTCGTCGCCGGGTTCAATAATGGCTCGGATAGCAAGATCCAGTGCTTCGCTGACGCCAACCGTTATCATGATTTCGGTGGTTGGGTCGTACTGAGCCTGAAAACGGTGTTCGACATAGCGGGAGATGGACTGCCGCAATTCTAGCAATCCTAAGTTGGCCGTATATGAGGTAGCTCCGTGATTAAGTGCATATATTGAGGATTCCCGTATATGCCACGGGGTTACAAAGTCGGGTTCGCCAATACCCAAGCTGATGACGTCTTTGCGCGTGGTGACGATTTCAAAGAAATCGCGAATGCCTGAGCGGGGGACGGCCTTGAGGTATTTAGCTACATAGCTAGGGTGAGACTTTGAGTCGTTCATGCTCACTCCCTGTCTCCATCATAACGCCTTGGTCTTTGTAGGTCTTAAGCGTGAAATGGGTTGCTGTCGACCGAACGCCGTCAAGTGTGGCCAAGCGTTCATTGACAAAGCCCGCGACCTCTTTGAGGCTGTCGCCTTCTACAAATACGAGCAGATCATAGCCGCCCGACATGAGGTGGAGCGATTCGACTTCTGAAAATTTGCCGATACGCTCAGCAACGCGATCATAGCCGCCACCTCGGTCGGGTTTCATGCATACTTCAATAGCGGCCCGCACGCGATTTGGGTCCAACAGATCTTCGTTTACAACGGCACGATAGCCGCGGATGATGCCCTGCTGTTCGTACGTGGTCATGCGGCTACGAATCTCATCTTCAGAGAGGGTTAGCATGTCTGCAAGCGTCTTTACCGATTGGCGTCCATCCGTTTTCAATAGCTGGAGCAGTTCGTCCATGATAGTGGGCTCCCGGTTTGTCCATGGTTTAGTTAGTCTTCACTGGTATTTATACGTGTTGAGTGTTTATAGTTATAGATCGTCCGTCTTTCAACAGTGAAGTGATAGATATGAATCTTGATAATTTACGCGTGGTGTTGGTTGGCCCTCTCTATGGGGGGAATGTGGGTTCTGTTTGTCGTGCCATGGCAAACATGGATTTGGTGGATTTGGCAATTGTGCAGGAGCGCTCTCTGAATATGGATGAGGCACGTAAGATGGCGTGTCATGCAACCGATATTCTGGAGAGCCGTTCAACGCATGACACGTTAGCGGATGCGGTTAAAGATTGTGGTGTGATCATGGGAACGTCCGCGCGGACTGGGCTTTATCGGCAACATGCAAAGACACCTCGTGAGTGGGCCCCATCGGTTCTTGAGGATTCTGATCGCGGCCGTGTTGCATTAGTATTCGGTCGCGAAGACAAAGGACTGACCAATGAGGAGTTGTGCCTCTGTAACCGTATTATCCAAATTCCAACCTCTGATGGGTATACGTCACTGAATTTATCGCAGGCGGTTATGGTCTGTTGTTACGAGATTTTTGTGGCGGCTGATGTTTATGAGCCTCCAGTAGAAAAATCGGCTTTGGCTCCCTCGGAATTGCGGGAGCGCATGTTTAGCATGTGGCGGGATGTTCTACTTCGGATTGGCTTCATGGAGGCCAATAAGTCGGATCACATGATGCAGGGATTCCGGCGTGTGATGGGGCGGGGGGCTGTTACAGAGGATGATGTTCGCATTATGATGGGAATTGTTCGGCAGGCCGAGTGGGCGGTGGATCATCTTCACGAGCAGGAGGCAGGCCAAGAGGTTGTTGCTGATTAGGATTACGCGTAGGATTACGATTAGGGGTAGACACCACGCCCGGACATTTCTATAGGTTGCACCCGTGAAGTGCACTATACATAATTGCACTTTTGGACTGTGAGCGGTAGACTGTCCCTCTTGAGGAGTATGATTCGTTATGGCGGCATCCACATATTTGGCCGAATTGCTTGAGCGCACGGCGTTGTTTTCGGCGGATCAAGTCGAAACGCTTGTCGAATTGGCGGCTTCAAACGAGTTGCCGATCGGGCAGGTTGTGGAAAGTCAGGGATTCGCCAGCGAAGATGTATTTCTGAAAGCGCTTGCCGATGTTCTGAAAATGCCGTTTTCGTATCTCAAAGAGGAGGACATCGAGCGCGAGGTCTTGGAGCGCCTCCCGACGAAGGCGGTGTTTCAGTATAACGTTATTCCGCTTTGTTTTGAACGCGATATCTTGAAAGTTGCGGTGAGTGATCCCTTTGTGCCCGGCTTGGTCGACTCGCTTCGTCTGGCGGCGGATTCCCGTGTCAAGCTGGTGCTCAGCCCCTCGGATGATATTGCCCAAGCCGCAAAGAAGTTCTACGGCGTGGGTGCCGATACCCTCGATCTCATGATGCAGGATGATCGCTTCGATGTGGAGCCTGACGAGCAGCTTGGCAAGGTTGACTTGAGCCAGATGGATCAGGAGGCATCCATTGTTAAGTTCGTGAATCAGATCATTTGGGAGGCGACAAAACAGGGAGCCACCGATATCCATATGGAGCCCATGGAGGAAAAGCTGCGGATACGCTATCGGGTTGATGGCGTGTTGCACGAGACCCCGGTTCCGTTGCAACTGAATCGTTTTCAGGCAGCCATTATCTCGCGTATCAAAGTGATGGCGAATCTTGATATTGCCGAGAAACGGTTGCCGATGGATGGACGCATTGGGTTACGTATTCAGGGACAGGATATCGATATTCGTGTGTCGACCATGCCTACGGTTTATGGCGAGAGTGTCAGTCTGCGTCTGCTCCAAAGTGGGACCCACCTGATTACCATTGAAGATTCCGGTATGGGCGATCGGGATTCCACTTTGATTCGCAAGCTGATTCATCGTCCAAATGGCATCATTCTCGTTACGGGGCCAACGGGATCTGGAAAATCGACATCACTCTTTGGATATTTGAAAGAGCTGAATCGGATAGATGTTCGGATTATGACCGCAGAGAATCCGATTGAATATGAGATGTCCGGGGTGAATCAAGTTCTGGTGCGCCCTGAGATTGGGCTAACCTTTGCGCGGGCTTTACGCTCCTTCCTGCGTCAGGATCCTGACATCATCATGGTGGGTGAAATTCGCGATTTAGAAACGGCGGAGATTGCAATCCAGGCATCGCTGACGGGGCATCTTGTGTTTAGCACACTCCACACCAATGATGCATCGGGGGCTTATTCGCGACTGATGGATATGGGCGTGGAGCCCTATCTTGTTGCCTCGGCTGTTGAGGGGGTTGTCGCTCAACGCCTCGTGCGTCAACTCTGTTCGGAGTGTCGAACGCAGGTTTCCCCGAGCATGGATTTTCTGCAGGAGATTGGCTTTCCTATTGATCAGGTTGTGTCGGGGGCTATCTATGAAACCGGTTCCTGTGAGGCTTGTCGCTCAACGGGATTTCATGGCCGTTCTGGTATTTTTGAGATCATGCCCGTTACGGAAGCGATTCAATCTCTCATCATTAGTCGGCAATCGGCGGGTGAAGTTAAGCACGTCGCTTTGAAAGAAGGGATGCGCACGCTTCGCGATGACGGATGGGAGAAAGTGCTTGCGGGCGTGACGACGATTGAAGAGGTCCTTCGGGCTACGGAAGAGAATGCATAATGCCAACATTTGCATATACGGCGCGCTCTCGGTCGGGAGGAAAAGTTGCGGGAGATCTTGAAGCAAAAGATCGCCGCGAGGCGCTTGCGGATATCGAGCGGCGGGGGCTGATCCCGGTTTCGGTGAAAGAGGGTGTTGCGGCGAAAGCGGCGGCATCAAAAAAAACGCACCGGTTCAAGCTGACGCGGCCAGACCGTATGACGATGCGCGAAGTGCTCATCTTTACCACCGAGTTGAGCGACCTGCTTGCATCGGGTATGACATTGGGAAATGCGCTTAATACCTTGGCAAATCGTCAATCGGGAAGGGGGAGTGATGCCATCATTGGTTCCCTTCGCACGGAGATTATTCGAGGCTCGAGCCTTTCGGTTGCCATGTCTCAACACCCAAAGGTGTTCACCAATCTTTACGTCAATATGATTCGTGCCGGCGAGGCCAGCGGGGCGCTGCACGAAGTGTTGATACGATTGGTTGAGCATTATGAGCGCCTTCAGGATCTGAAGGAAAAGGTCGTGATGGCGCTTGTCTATCCCATCATTGTGGTGGTCATGGGAGTTGCCACGTTGATCTTTGCCATGGTGAGCATTGTGCCGAAGTTTCAGACGCTGTTTGATGGCATGAAACAGGCACTGCCGCTGCCGACCCGCATGTTAATTGGGTCCAGCAAGTTCATGACGCAGTATGGGCTTTTCATATTGGGGGTGATTGTTGTGCTGTCGGTTGCGGCAAATCGTTGGGTCAAAACCACACGCGGGCGCATATGGTGGCACGGCATGTTGTTACGTCTGCCTCTGATCAAGGGCATTGTGGCTTCCGGGATTTATTCCAATTTTGCGCGGACACTTGGAACCCTGTTGAGTAATGGTGTGCCCGTTCTACAGGCTTTGAAAATTGTGGGGCAAACGGTGGGTAATGCTGTCATTACGCGTGAGTTGGATAACGCTCGTGAGCGGGTAACTGATGGTACCTCAATATCGGGGCCGCTGGCGGCTAGTAAGGTTTTTCCGGAGATGATGACCGATATGCTGGAGATTGGCGAGCAGACGGGGGATATGAGTAGTGCTTTGACGCACATTGCCCGTCGCTATGAGAATGAGTTGGATCGAAATGTTAAGATCCTAACAGCAGCTTTAGAGCCGATCTTGATTGTGTTTGTTGCAGTTGGGGTGGGCTTTGTGGCTATTGCCATCTTGATGGCAGTCTTCGAGATCACGAATGGGATGGGGGTTTAGGGAGAAAAGCTGAAATCTGAAATTAGAAGCGAGTTCGGGATGCAAGCACTTGGATGTTGGATGATCGATTCAAGTTTAGGATAGAAGAGCGGGACGAGGGCGTCCCACCTCTAGAAATGGACTTTGGATGACAATCTGGAGGTGGGGCGCCCTCGTCCCGCATGTTTTGCAAAAGGCTCTTAGAAAATATAAATTGATACTGTAGTGGGTTGTCAAAACAGGAGGACATGATGAACAAGAGACTGAATGAGCGTGGATTACGTGGGGCATCAGGTTTTACTTTGGTCGAAATGCTGATGGTGGTGGTGATTATTGGCATCTTGTCAGGTATTGTTGTTGCCAAGTTTGGCAACCGGGGTGAGATGGCACGTATCAATGCAACGCGTGCAAGTATTGCTGCTATTGGCAGCGCTATTGAGGTCTATCAATTGGACACGGGACGCTTTCCCTCCTCTTTAAACAATCTGTTGACCTCTTCGGGAGAGCCCAATTGGAGTGGTCCGTATATTCGGGGGGATTCCACGGCAATCGCAGATTCATGGGGAACCGCATTTTCTTACAAGGCCGCAAGCGGCGGGGACTACAAAGTGATTTCTGCTGGCCCGGATCTACAGTTGGGTGGCGCGGATGATATCACAAGCTTCTAGTGAGGGGGGGGGCGGCTCATTCATGGAGGAAATTTCTTCGTAAGCCTCCCGAAAGTACTTCGGGATGGATTACCGTTGCCTCGCAGATGAGAAAATCCACGCGCTGGCGCACGAGGCTACGAAGAGCGAGACCCCTGGGGAACAGGTTGAGTTTCAGGTCAAGGTTCAGAAGTCAGGCCGTGTTGTCAGGATCTCAGACCTCTGCCTTTCGACCTCTGTCGAGGGCTAAACGAAAGATGATGTAGTCATGCAGTGCTTCTGTCCTTTCTCGAAATCGTATTTCAAATGGCTGCGTTGCAACCGTCGTTTTTGCGGGTTCACACTGATCGAACTTCTGCTGGTGATTGTCATTATCAGCGTGGTGACAGCCATATCCGTTCCCTCATTTGTGAATTCGATGCGTGGAAACCGTCTTCGCACGGCGGCCCGTACGGTCATCGCGGCGGGCCGGTATGCACGTAGCATGGCGGTGCTCCATCAACGCACCATGGCGATCACTTTTAACTTTGAGGACGCCTCACTGGTGATTGCTGAACTTGATGGGGGGGCTGCATCCCTCTCCCGCGCATCAGACAGGGAGGATGAGGATGAAGAGGATCCTTCTGCCCTGAATCGTGCGTTTGATGAGGGTGCACCTGAGCGCCCTCTTGTGGGTGCCGCATCCGGTGTCTCCCCAAGATTGGAGCGAAAGCTTGATAAAGTTTTGATTGATCATGTCAATATTGATGGAGAGCCAGACTGCCTGGAAGGCTCCTGTGTTGTTGTCTATCAATCCAATGGTCGCTGCATTCCCTATGAAGTCCGGATTGTGGATTTTCAGGAAGAAGGCATTGTCATTAAAGTGGATGCGCTTGCTTCTGCGGTTACCACGGGAGATAGATGATGCGGGCTGTGGATACGCGTGGGAACCGACCTGCTGGGAGGTTCGCAAAACAATCTCGCGGCCTGACGTTGATTGAGGTGTTGCTCGCCGTTGCTTTGCTGAGTCTTGGGTTGGTTGTTATGCTGACTGCAATTTCGCGTTGCCTGTCAGTGCTTAAGGCTTCGACAAGTTATCACCGGGCGATGTGGGCCCTCAACGCTGGTGAAGCGGCGTATCCTCTTGCCCTGACGAAGATGCACGATTTTGATCCTGAAGATTTTGAGGTCAGCCCTGAGGAATTCGATGGGGTGATGTTTGAACGCACGGTCGAGGATCCTGACGAGGATGCGGATGATAATGACGTTCGACTTCTTGTCGTTAGAACGAAGCTAACGTGGTCGGCATATGGAAAGCAGAAGCATGAAGAGGTCGCGCGGTACATGGTATTCCGGGAGGGGGGGTTATGAACACGCGACGCCCTACGCTTGGCTTCACTTTGCTCGAAATTCTCTTGGCCGTGACGATCATGGCGATTGTATCGACGGTAACCTTTATGACATTTGCGGCGGCCACAACCGCTTGGCAGCGCGGGACGGCAATTGTAGATAGCCTGCACCACGGTGACTATGTGATTCAGCAGCTTGTGATGGGGTTGCGTTCGGCATATTACCCCGAGACCGGAGGAGCTTCAGAGTATGGGTTTGTGCACGAGGACGGCGGAGAGGGGCCATTGGCGGAGGATACGATCAGCTGGGTCAAGCTTGGGGGGGCGCTTGTGGGGAGGGGTGGTTCTTTGTCTGAAACCCCTCACCGTGTGGAGTTCTTTCTTGCGGATGACGAGGATGGGGATCGGTGCGCGGCGGTGAAGGCATGGCGGTTGCAAGGGCAGGATGAGGATTTCGATCCTGAGGAGGATGTTGACGTTACCTTTCTGTCCAAACGTGTCGTTGGGTTTGACTGTCGCATGGCTTGGGAGCTTGATGAGGATGGGGAGATCGACTGGCTTGATGAGTGGGAGGATACCAACAAAATTCCGACCGTTGTGGCGTTGTCTCTCTATGTTGAACCTCCGGACGAGGGTGGGGATCCTGTTGAGTTGAAGCGTATCGTTGGGTTGCGGGTGGGAGAGTTGGCATGGTAGTAGGGTTCCAGAGGTCAGAGGTCGGACGTCAGAGGCCAGAGGTCAGAGATCGGCGAGGGAAGCCGGGCGGATCAGCACTGATTGTGGTGCTGTGGGTGATTGGCCTACTCGCAATGCTTGTGGCATCGTTTGCGTTTGAGGCCCGCATTGAAGCCCAATTGACCTCATACTATCGCAATCGAACCAAGGCGGATTACCATGCTCGCTCTGGTCTTGCCATTGCTGAGCTTCTTATGAGTAAAGTTGAGTCGGTTTCAGGTTCTGACTCTGATCCCGTCCGTGCGGAGCAGGATCGCTGGTATTCGGATGCCAAGGCGCTTTCCGATGGGGGAAGGGTTGTGGTGGAGCACGATCTGGCCGAAGCGGGTATTGGCGAGGGCTCTATTCGTGTTGAAATCATTCCAGAACCGGCTCTTTTAAACGTGAACACACTTACGAGGGACAAAGGGGAAGCCAGTGATGAGCTTTGGGAGGGCATTCTGGAGGTTGGAAATATTCCTCAGGAAATGTGGTCGGAATTGATTGATTCGTTCTACGATTGGACGGACTCTAATGAGATGGTGGAGGGCGACGGAGCTGAAACCGAAGACTATTACGCAAATCTTGAAGATCCCTATATGGCCCGAAACGGTCCGTTAGATACGGTGGGCGAGTTGCTGCTTATCAAGGGGTTTACTCCCGCCATCCTGAATGGAGGTGTCCTACAAGATGGCGCTTCTGAAGAGGATACGCTGCGGTGCAGTGGGATCCGGGATCTGTTGACGACATATGGTGATGGAAAGGTGAATGTGAATGCTGCCCCGGATCGGGTTCTCAGAGCGTTGCCGGGCATTGATGAGGAGATTGCCCCGCTTGTTATTGAAGAGCGGAGCGGATGGGTCGATGAGCTTGGCGTCCATCACGACGAGTCCTTTAAGGACACGGGAGATTTTTTTTCCCGCATTCCTGAGGTGCAAGGGCGAGCGCGGGATTTGATATCAACGCAATCTCAGATTTATCGGGTTACGTCAACGGGCGAAATGAATGGTGTCCCACATTCATTTTGGTGTATCGTTCGCTATTCGGGTAAAAAAATGACGATTTTGCGCTGGCGAGAAGACGATTGATTGTGGGGTTGTGCTTCAAGGCGTGCGATTTTTGTGTTCGGGAATAAACAATGGCAAAGGACATAGCAACAGGGATTCTGCTGACACCCGAGGTGGTGGAGTGGACTGCGCTGCGCCAGAGCAAGGGCAGGAGTGAGGTGTTTTCCGATGGGCGGATCGCGCTTCCGCCTTTTGTGGACGCTGAGCCTGATGCTGCTGCGGTTTCCCTGCTTGAAAAGCTTCCCGGGGCGATTAGCAAAACCTCCGTTGTTATGGCGTTGCCCTCAACTCAGCTTCTTTTACGTATTCTGGAGCTTCCTGCCGTTGATCCAGAAGAGCTTGCTGATATGGTTGAGCTCCAAGTTGATAAGTTTTCTCCCTTCCCTATTGATCAGATAGTTGTCTCGCACGAGGTTCTCGCCCGCGATGAAAATGACTGCACGGTTCTTGTCGCTGCTGCCAAAGAAAAGGTGATCGACGAGGCCGGGGAGGAGTTGAAACAGCAGGGGCTTCGCATTGAGCGAATCGATGCGGCGTTGCTGGGGCGTTGGAAGACAATCGTTGATTCCACTAAACTTTCCATGGAGGGAAGAGAGACTCTTGTCATTATAAGCGATAATATGGTTGAAGTGTTAACGCACGAAACTGGCAACCTGATTGCGCTGAGTTGTCTGGGTCGAATTTCTGATTTGGACGATCCTGAGGCCGCCGTTGAAGTTGCGCAGGAAGTAGCCCACTTGATGATGGGGGTTGAGGTTGAGCGTGGGCGAGCTCGTGCGCAGACGGTTACGTTGTGGTCAGAGGGGGATTATGCTTCGTTTTCGACGGCGCTGGAATCCGTCAGTGGTGTTCTGGTGCATGAATGCTCCTTGAGGGACCTCCCTTCGGTTTCCCATGGTGTTGCTTTGCGGGCCTTGTCTGGCGGCGGGCTTTTGGATCTTACGCCAGATGCGTGGCGACGGACTGCGAGCTCTAGTCGTACCCGTCGCTTGATGCTTGTCTCTGCTCTGGTTATTTTTGGGCTCTGGGGCCTTTTGGTTGGCGGAGGATTGGGGATGTTTGCGTTTGAAAAGAACCGATTGCATCGACTTGAAGCCTCTGCTGCGCGTTGGTTGGAGCCTGCGAATGAAGTGCGCCGCCTTCGATTGCAGGTAAACATGATTGAGCGCTACACAGATCGAACGTATTCGGCATTGGAGAGTCTGCGGGAGATCAGCCAACTACAGCCAGAGGGTGTCGATCTCACTTCCTTCACGTATCGCAAAGGGGGAGGCATGGACCTTGCGGGTGATGCAGATTCGGGTCAGCTCGTAAACCAGTTCAATGAATCGCTGAATCAGTCGCCACTATTTGTAGATGTCAAGTCGGGTACGCGAACGTTAACGTCCAAGGGGCGGCACCGGTTTAGTTTTGATATTAAGTTTCCGGAGATAGAATAGTGAAAATATCAACTCGAGAAACGGTTTTGGGTCTAATTACGGTATCCGCAGCTCTTTTTGGTGCGACGGCATGGCTCTCTGGGTCAAAGATTGAAGCCTGGAAAAGCGTGCGCCAACAGCAGCTTCAAGTCGAGAGTTCTATTGAGCGGAGTAAGGTGCTGGTCGAGCAGCGGGACACATGGACGGCACGGATGGCCGAGCTTGAAGGATTGATGCCGCGCTTTTCGCAGGATAAGCGCATGGATGTGTATTGGTCGGCAGAGATGGAGAAAAAAGCCGCCAAAAATGGTCTCAAAATTCTGCGGCATGAAATTGGCTCTGAAATTCAGGAAGGCGTTGTGTATGAGTTGCCAATTGAATGCCGGGATTGGTCTGGATCCCTGGATGCTCTGGTGCATTTCCTGTTTGATCTGCAAAGTGAAGGTGCTATGCTTGATGTTCGGTATTTGCGCATCAAACCGAAAGATAAAATGATCAGAACGGGGCGGTTTTCGTTGTACTGTGCGTACATGCGTGAATCGTCGTGAGTTCGTTTCGAAAAGGGGTCTTGGAACCGATGAGGATTCGATACAATACGCATTTTTTGGTGTTTCTGTTGCTTGTTGCAACGGGTTTGATCCCTGTAGTTCGGGCGCAGGTCCCCGAATTTTCTCCTGTATCAGGTGGCGGGGATGCTCTTGGTGGTTCCTCCGATGGTCTGAAACTTAAATTCAGCACAACCCCGCTGGAAATTGTGCTTCAAGATTACAGCGAAAAGACGGGCAAAACCTTGTTGCAGGCTCCCGGACTTCCAAACCCGATGTTTTCGTTGCGCAGTCAGGGAGCATTGTCGCTTGAGGAATACCTATTTGCGATAAAGACCTCCCTGGGGATGAATGGAATTGGTTTAGTTGATGCCGGTGAGAAGTTTATCCGGGTGGTACCAATCGCAAAGGCACGCCGCGAGGATATGGAGATTAGAGAACAACTGACAGAAGGGATGCTTTCGGAGGCAAATGGCGAGCTGATCAGTCAGATGATCGTGCTCAAGCATATTGACATTGCAGAGGCCACCAAGGCGATCGAGGGGCTGCGTCATGACTATGGACAAATCAATGCCTTTGAGCGCACAAATTCGATTTTGGTGACCGATACCGGAGGCAACATCAATCGAATGTTGCAGGTTTTGCGCTTTATTGATCAGCCCATTGAGGCGCGTGAAGAACCGCAGGTGATTCAGATTTTTCATGCTAAGGCTTCTGATATTAAGCAAAAGCTGGAAGAAATAATTGCAGAGTCTCAGAAAGATCAGCCGAAATCGACCGTCCCACGAGCAAGTCCTTCCGGTGCTCCTGGAGTCGTCCGTTCGCCGCAAGGTGTGATCCGAGCACGAACTGTGAGGCCCAAACTTACCGTCCTTCAACCCGTTGCTTCCGTTATCGCGGATGCAGAACGCGGAATCATTCGCGGTACGGTTAAGATCGTGGCGGACGAGCGCACCAACAAACTCATCATCATTACGCGCCCTGAGAATATGACGTTTCTTAAGATGATTGTAGATGTCCTCGATATCGAGACCTCTCCAGATGTTATTGTGAAGGTCGTTCGGCTGGAGTTTGCTGAGGCAAAAGAGATTGCCGGTATGCTGAACGATCTTATCGGTGCGACAGAGAAAGAGGTGACGACGGCACCGAAGAAGGCCGGCGATGATGCCTCCGACGCGAAAGCCCTTCGTGATTATGTTGAGAGTCTGAAGTCGACACAGCCCGCCACGACTGAGCGGAAATCGAGTGTTGGCGAGCTTTCTAAAGACAATATTAAGATCTTGTCGGACGAGCGCACGAACTCCCTGATTATTCAGGCGAGTAAGGGGGATCTTGCGGCGCTGGTCGATATTATTGCCGACATGGATATGATGCTCTCTCAGGTGTTGATTGAAGCGGTGATCATTGACGTTACGTTGGGTGACTCACTCGAAACTGGCGTGAGGTGGATTCAGAACACACTGACGACCTACAACCGCAATGCAGCGGGAGGTCAATCGCCCGTTATGGCATTTGCCGGTGGTGGCGGGGGTGACTCCAGTGTTGGGGGGACCCCTCAAAATGCGACCGGACTTACCAGTTCAGATCTCAGCACCTCTGGTCTGGGGTATTTCTTTACCATGTTTGATCTCAATATTGACGCTGTAATTCGGGCGAGTTCGACTGATAGTCGAGCAAAGATTGTGTCTACACCGGCGCTGCTAACGACTGACAACACGGATGCTGAGTTGACCTCGACGGAGAAGATCTATGTTTTTGAAGGGACGACGTACTACAACAACAGTGATAACAACAATAACAACTCTTCGCGCTATCGCCAAGAGGATGTAGGTCTCAAACTGACGGTGACCCCTCACATTAATGACAATCATATCGTGATGATGGAGATCGAACAGGAAATCAGTTCTCCGGGGGCGCAAGGGGGTTCTACCGATAATCTGGCAGGACAGGTGATTTCGTCATCGCGTAACATCAAGGCTGAGATTGCCGTTAAGAGTGGGCAAACGATCGTCTTGGGTGGGCAGGTGCGTGAGAGCTCCGCGCGGTCCAGAACCAAGATTCCGTTGCTGGGGGATATCCCGTTGTTGGGGCGACTTTTCAATTCGACGAGCTCGAGCAAGGGACGCACAGAGACGATTGTTTTTATTACTCCCTATGTTCTCGATACGCCTGAGCAGGTGGTGGCCGAGACGATGCGTCGACGGGACTCCCTGCATATTGATGGCATGTGGAAAACCGGATGGTCGGGCAGTTCTCTGGCTGAGGGCGCGGAGCCCAAAAAGAGCAGTAGCGAAGTGCGTCCAGAAATTGAGGACTCTGCGGATCGACTCTCTGTCGAGGAGGCTCGGGAATTTCAGATTCAGGAACAGCAGCAGCGGCAAGAGGAACTGCGTCGTCGAGAAGAAAAATTACGGCAGCGGGAAGAGGCTCAGCAGCGGAGAGAAGAGGAGCAGCTGTCGCGTAACGAGGATGCGTTGCGCTCGCTAGTGGTGGAGTCCGTTGCGGGCAATAGCAATGAATTAGTCCAACAAAATCTGCCCAAGCAGCTAAGTGGCCGTCCCGCCACATCCGTATACAACGATAGCATGGCCCTTGAAGAAGAAATTTTCCGTCAGCTTGCTATTGAAGCGGAGGATGATTTGAAGGCGCCGGAATAGTAAAAAAGATATATAAATTGATAATAAAAGGGAGTTGACACCCCGAGAGGCTTGGGGTAGTGTCCATCCCTCTGATTTTATTGAAGGAACGAAATGATGAAGACATTTGTGCCAAAGGACCCAGGAGCAGACCGCCAGTGGTTCGTGATTGATGCGGAAGGGCTCCCTGTAGGCCGTCTGGGAGTAAAGCTTGCAAACATCCTGCGTGGTAAGAATAAGCCAATCTTCTCGCATCATGTAGACACCGGAGATTTTGTTGTGGTCGTGAATGCTGAGAAAGTTAAGCTGAGCGGTAACAAGGAAGAACAGAAGATCTATCAACGCTTTACCGGTTATCGCGGTGGGCAGAGAGAGGTCAAGGCTTCGGTGGTGCGCGAGCGCCATCCGGATCGTATTATTAAAGCTGCTGTCAAAGGTATGCTTCCGAAAAACAATCTAAGCCGACAAATGTTTCGGCGGTTGAAAGTTTATGCTGGTGAGTCGCACCCGCACGAAGCACAGAGCCCCAGCACCATCACATTGTAAGATATCACTAACCTGAACTCTCAAGGAGTTGTCAGTGGCAGAAAAAGCTCAAGAATTTAGCGCTACAGGAAGACGTAAAACCGCTGTAGCCCGTGTACGCCTTGTCGAGGGATCTGGATCCTGCAAGGTGAACAAACGTGAACTCAAGGAATACTTTCCTAGCGAAGCCCTTCTTCAGTATATCGTGCAGCCTTTAGAGCTCACGAATACGCTCGAAAAGTACGACATCTCTGCCACACTCAAGGGTGGTGGCCTTGCAGGACAAGCGGGCGCTTTGCGTCACGCCATGGCCCGTGCGTTGACTGTTGCAGATAGCTCTCTGCGCGAAGTCTTGAAGAATAGCGGTTGCCTGACGCGTGATGCTCGTATGAAAGAGCGCAAAAAACCAGGTCAGCCGGGTGCGCGCAAGCGTTTCCAATTCTCAAAGCGCTAAAAGGGTTCAGCAGTGCGCGGACCCCTTTTGCAGCTTATGGGTTGCCAGGTATCTGTTTGCGTGTTGCTATAGCAAATTATGGCAATTCAAATTTTCAAATCATTGGCAGCACGCTTGCATAAGGGCTCTGTAGAGAGCCCCGCGTCGGCACCTTCTAAAAAAACACGTTCGACGTCAAAATCGGCTTCAGTTGCAGACGGTAAACCTAGGCGTCGTCCATCAGGAAAATCAAAGCGCCCTTCTCAAGGTGCAGCCCCCGCTAAACGAGATCCGAATGTGGAAGAGTGGCGGCCTGGGCAGCCCACTGCATCGGGCGGCAAACAGAGACGCGAGCGGCAAGATGAGGAAAAGCCTGCCGCTGCTCGTCGCCGTCGCCCCTCTGGCAAGCGTAAGACACCGCGCCCATTGGACGATTCTTCGATTTTGTCACAGCCCGATGACACCGACAATGCTGAGATTCTGAAGCAGCCTGTGTTGACGACCCCTCCTCCCTCCCCTTCTGCACAACCCAGCGAGATAGCACCTGCACAACCCCGCGAAGTCGAGCCCGCACCAGATTCATCCGCTTCTGCACCCCCCACCGAAGTCGAACCTGCACCAGAGTCGTCCACGAAAGTGGAGTCCCGTCCAAGACGAAAAAAAGCCGTTGTTGCCCCCGAAAAACCGTGGTCGATTGATGATTATCAGGTGCAGGTTGTCGATGGAAAAACGCGTTTTCATGACGTGGGCCTTTCTGATGAGATTTTACACGCTGTTGCAGAGATGGGGTTTGAGTATTGCACCCCGATTCAGGCACGTGTGTTGCAAGAGGTTGCCGAAGGGCATAATGTTGCGGGTCAGGCGCAGACGGGTACGGGAAAGACGGCTGCATTTCTGCTGCTTATATTTAAGCGATTTCTTCAGCATCCGCTGCCGAAAGATCGTCCCTGTGGAAGACCCCGCGCGCTGGTCATTGCACCAACCCGTGAACTCGTGATTCAAATCGTCAGTGATGCCGAAGCCATAGGGAAGTACTGCGGAATGCGCAGTATGGCGGTGTATGGGGGCACAGACTATGACAAGCAGGAACGCAAGCTTCTCAAAACTCCTATAGACCTGATGGCAGCGACCCCAGGTCGGCTTTTAGATTTTCAGCGAAAAGGTAAAATTAATTTAAAGGGTGTTGAGGTTCTCGTGATTGACGAAGCGGATCGTATGCTTGACATGGGGTTCATCCCGGATGTGAAGACAATCATTCGCAGCACCCCGCCCAAAGAAAAGCGAACGTCACTCCTTTTCAGTGCCACACTCTCAGACGACGTGATGCGGTTGGCCTCACAATGGATGCCCGATCCTGTTGTCGTCCAGATTGAACCGGATCAGGTTGCCGTGGATACGGTAAAGCAACTTATCTATATGGTTCGTGCCAATCAGAAGTTTACGGTTCTATACAACCTTCTCTCTCGTCCCAATATTGGCCGGGTTTTGATTTTTGCTAACCGGCGGGATCAGACCGAACGAATTGCTTTTGAACTCCAACGCTATGGGATCAAATGTGAAGTCCTTTCGGGGGCAGTTGCCCAGAACCGCCGCATGCGCGTTCTTGAGGATTTTCGCTCTGGAAAGATTCTAACCGTTGTGGCAACCGATGTTGCGGGACGCGGACTGCATGTTGATGAAATTAACCATGTTGTGAATTTTGATCTACCCTATGAAGCTGGCGACTATGTGCATCGGATTGGTCGCACAGGGCGTGCTGGGGCAGAAGGAACTGCTGTATCCTTTGCTTGCGAAGACGAGTCCTTTGCTATCCCCGAGATTGAGAAGTTCATTGGTGAGGATCTTGCCTGCAAGTATCCAGAAGATAGCTTGCTCAATCCGCTGCCGCATACGAATGCTAAGCATTATGTGCGTCCGCCGCGTCCCCCCAATCGCGGAGGTCGCTCCGGTGGTGGCGCTCGTCGTGGTGGCCCTCGTTCAGGCCCCCCGCGTCGACGTTAGTCAGCGGTGAACCTAAATTCGGAAGTTAAGAGCGTCGTTCTGTCACAAGTGACCCGCTATCAGTCGCCAAACGTTATGCGAGTTGTTATTCCGAACGGAGTCGAGGACTCTCAGGCATCGGTATATCGCAGGAGATCCCTCGACAAGATCGGGATGACAGGATTGCGCGTCTATAGTGTCTCCTTTCGCGTGACATGGGCTAGCTCAGTAGGATGTAAGGGACCTTCTCACTGGTTACTGACCATTGGTAACTGATCACTGGTTTCTATTTTTATGAGGGAATCCTGATCGCTATTCGAACTGCTTTTGAAATGTCTCAAACATGTCGCGCAGGTTTTGTACCTCACTTTGCAGTTGAGCCACTTTTGCTTCCAAGGCAGTCGTATGTGCCTCGCGCATGGGTTGAGAATGAGGCGTAGGATCGGGGTTTTCATTAACGTTAACGGCTCCACAAAGCAGGTGGGCATATCGCGGGTCGCGATGTCCGGGTGCTGGCGGAATCCGCACGACCATCGGGGTGGGTTCCAGAGTGGCAAGTGTGTCCAAAGCCTTGGCCACTGCGGCTACGCTTTCGGTCTCGTACAGGCGGCGAGCATGTGTCCGAAGTTCGCCTGCGGTCTGAGGCCCGCGTACAAGCAGTTCGCACATTAGGGCGATATCAAGATCCAGGAGTGGCAGCTTTCTTTCGGTGTCGTGTTTGTATTTTGGCACTCGGCTTCCAGCAACAGCAATCTGACAAACCAGGTGATGTGTGTAGCGAAGGCCGTCCAGTGCATCGGTCACATCATGTTCATCCAAAGCCATGACGGGTATGCGGTTTGACTTCTGATTGCATGCCGCTGTGAGAGAGTTGATGGTTAGCGGATAGTATTCTGGTGTTGTCAGTGACTTCTCAAATAGACACCCCAACACGCGTGCTTCGATATCCCTTAGAATCGTATCCATTCTTAACTCTCCTTCGTGTCACTGGCATATTCTTTCCTATGAATATATCTATACCAGCACAAGAGCGCCTCGGGAAGGATGATAAGAGGATTCTGTTCTGTTAGCGGGCGTTGCGCTACATTTCTACCCTTGGATGCCGCTTTTTGATCTTGTTGATCCAGTGTCCGCGAGTGGTGGCCGTAGGCCTTGAGAGGTACATGCCCGATGCGCGCATGCTACGGCCCCCCTTCGGCAAGGATTGTTTCCATGGGGCCCGTGGTGTGACCAAACGGCATCGTACGCATCATATCCACGTGCCTCTGTTTTCCTCCCAGCCACTTGATGATCATCGGGATGCGACAGGTGATGTTGTCGGACTTGTGTTACGGTTATAGCCATACCACCCCAAATGGTTAGGCTGCAGGGTGTCCAAATCTAAAAAGAGGACCGCATTCTAATCCTCATATTTTTGATTAAGTGGTTCTCGTTGTATGATGCAGAAAGTAGCCAACAACTTCAAACAGGAGTTCAGCGGATCCACTTTTCGACGATCTTGTCATTCTCCCAGATGATGAGTGGGGTGTTAGTGGCCTTGGCTATGCGACGGGCGGCTTTGGCGGCACGGCGCAGGGCGGGTTCTACCCCGCGTATATCGGGATCCTTTACTCTGTTTCGTTTCATCATCGCTCCTCCTCTTCGAGTAGAATGGGTTGAGTGCCCGAGTTGTCATAATGTGCCCAGGTGTTTACAAGCGGTTTATAGATGTGTTCGAAATGATTTCTGCCTGTCTCGAAGCGGCGCCGAATCGTTTGTTCTGGTATGGCGTGGCCCCCCTGCCGGACGCGCCCGGCGACGCGTGCGACTGCAAGTTCTACGTTGGTGAGTGAGAGAAAGATCAACTTCACGGCGTACCCCTTCGCCTGCCAGCGTGGTATCAGTCGCGCGTAACGTTTGCCGCTAAGCGTGGTCTCGATGGCAATGTTTCGGCGATGCGTCAAATGGGTATCCAACTCTCGAAGCATGACCTTCCCCGCTTTCAGGGCTGCCAGCTCGGGCGAAAAGGGGGATAGTCCGTGGGCGATGTAATCAGCATTAATGAACACATGGCAGTCGGCCTCACGCGGCAGGAATTCGCGTGCGAATGTGGTTTTACCTGCACCGTTGGGGCCGGCAATGATCAGGAGCTTGAGAGTAGATGTTGTATAGGTTCCGAGTGGTTCGGCGACCTTGAGGTGATCACACCCGTCCGGCGACGCGTATCGCATATAGACATCGGATGGAAGGGGAGCACTGTTGCAAAATGCGATCATGCGGATGGCCTCATATAGGGGGTGTGTTGCATCAACTGTCAGCAAGCGTAGATTGGCCTCGCGTCGGCTGACAATGAAGCCATCCGCTTCGAGTGCATTGAGACCGCGTTGGAATACCCCCGGTTTTTTGGCTAGCAAACGTCCCAGCTCGGACATGGAGAATGCCCGCTCCGGCTCCCCGAGTAGGATCTGTAGGACGGAAATCTGGCTATCTGTAAACATCTGTATGCCTCATAAAAACAATATTATGCGTTGCGCATAATAAAGTCAACGTGCGATTTTTCGTTGTTTTCGCCGTGATCCTTACATGGTCCAGCTGTCCAAAGCCTTGCGGCAGTTGCATCTGCCTGACAGGGGCTAACTAGTCTCATCCTAAAAGGGTTCTGAACTCCAGCCCTCAAGTCTCTTCGGCATCGTGTTGACTTTCAACTATTTGCTTCCAAATCGCTGGACTCTGTTTATTGTAAGGTCTTGGTGTGCAACGCGAAGTGATTGCGTTATTACACTGTTCATGTTGGAGGGGTTCTATGGAGTACATCACACAGAATATTGATCTTGCCGGAGTCGATGCGGAATCGAAACGGGCCGAGATAAGAAATTACTTCAATGCGACGTGGGAGCTTTATGAACGGTTGTTTGATACGCTGGCTTCCGATGATGCCTTCTATCAATGCCCCCAACATCTGCGCCATCCGCTAATTTTCTATTTTGGCCATACCGCCACTTTTTTCATCAACAAGTTGATCCTCGCAAAACTGCTGTCGGATCGAGTCAACCCCAGGTTCGAGTCGATCTTCGCCATTGGCGTCGATGAAATGAGCTGGGACGATCTAAACGATGCGCACTACGACTGGCCGCTGGTTTCCGAACTTCGGGAGTACCGTAACCAGGTTCGCGCTGTTGTAAACCGGTTGATCGATGATGTCGGATTTTCACTACCGATCCAATGGAAAAGTCCGATGTGGCCGATCATGATGGGCATCGAGCATGAGCGGATTCATCTCGAAACCAGCTCAGTGCTCATTCGTCAGCTTGATTTGAGCTATCTCCAGCGCAGTGCCCTGTTTCCGCCATGCACACAATACGGGGATGCGCCTGAAAATGAGCTGGTTGCGGTGGATGGTGGAAAAGTGGCGCTGGGCAAGTCTGGCGAGCATCACCTCTATGGCTGGGACAACGAATACGGCACTGCCATGTTTGAGGTGCCGGACTTTTCGGCGTCCCGTTTTCTGGTTTCCAACGGAGAGTATCTGGCATTCATCGAAGACGGCGGCTACCGTGAAGAGGGCTGGTGGGACGAAGAGGGGTTGGCTTGGAGGACGTATCAAAAAGCCACCATGCCGGAGTTCTGGAGTGGTGACTCGGGCTCATACCGTTTGCGTCTAATGACCGAAGAAATCCCGCTTCCGCTTAACTGGCCGGTTGAGGTCTGCTGTCTGGAGGCAAAGGCGTTTTGCAACTGGAAGAGCGCAAATAGCGGGCAGAGCGTTCGCATGCCGGACGAACCGGAGTATCGCCGGTTGCTCGAAGTCTCCGGGCTGGATCTGGAGCATGTTGAGCAACCCATTGTCGCAAACTGGAACTTGGAGCATTTTGCGTCGTCTGTCCCAGTCGACACCTTTGCTCATGGCGCGTTTTTTGATCTGGTAGGCAATGTCTGGCAGTGGAATGAAACCCCCATCTATGCCTTCGATGGATTCAAAGTTCACCCGCTCTATGATGATTTTACCGTCCCGACTTATGATAATCGCCATAATCTGATTAAAGGCGGTTCGTGGATTTCAACCGGCAACGAGATTGCATTGCATAGCCGCTATGCTTTCCGCCGTCATTTCTATCAGCATTCCGGTTTCCGGTATGTGGTCTCTGATAAACCCGTAAAAAAGAGATTCGACATGTACGAAACTGATGCGCTGGTATCGCAATATTGTGAGTTTCACTATGGAGATACCGTTTTCGACGTGCCGAACTTCCCGAAAGCGATTGCGGAACTGGGCCTGCAGTCTATGACCAGTCAGGTGTGTGGCCGGGCGCTGGATATCGGATGTTCGGTCGGACGGGTAGCGTTTGAGCTGGCCGCTGAATTTGCGTCAGTCGATGCGCTCGACTTTTCTGCGCGCTTTGTCCAGGTCGGTGCCCGGCTACAGGCCTCTGGTCGCATTCGCTACGAACGCACGGAAGAGGGGGACTTGGTCACCTTCCATGAAAGAACACTCAAAGCGCTTGAATTGTTTGGCGATTTTTCAAATATTCGTTTCATGCAGCAGGATGCCATTAACATGAAACCGGAATTTACCGGCTATGACTTGGTGATTGCCGCCAATCTGATTGACCGACTCAGTGATCCGGTTCGCTTTCTACAGGATATTCCCGGCCGGATGAACGTTGGTGGCATTCTGCTGATCGCCTCGCCGTATACCTGGATTGAAGCCTTTACGCCGAAAGCAAACTGGTTGGGAGGATTCAAACGCGATGGCGAACCCGTTACCACACGGGATGGACTGCATGCCGAACTTGATTCCGCCTTCACCATGCAGGGCGAACCCATACAGGTTCCGTTCGTGATTCGCGAAACCGCCCACAAGCATCAGTACACGCTTTCCGAGGTGACAATATGGAAGAAAAGATAGTCTACGACTTTGATACACCGGTTTCACGACTTGGAACCCATGCGGAAAAATACGATTCCCGAGAACGGTTTTTCGGGGAGTCCGAGGTCGAGCCCTTCTGGATTGCAGACATGGACCTTCCTTCGCCTGCCTTCCTCGTCGAAGCACTACGTGAGCGTATTGGGCATCCCATGTTTGGTTACACCGAGCAGTATGACGACGTCTTCGAGTCTATTATCTGGTGGATGAACCATCAGCATCGTGTGACGGTGAAACAGGACTGGGTTTTACTTTCACCCTCGGTTGTGACCAGTATTTCGTTGGCAATTCAGGCGTTTACAAAACCCACTGATTCTGTGGCGGTATTGTCCCCGGTCTATGGGCCATTTTTCTCATGTACGGAGCTGAATGGAAGATGCGTCGCCGACTGTTCGTTGTTGGTGGAGAACGGTCGATTCGAAATTGATTTCCGGGCATTGGAAACGATCCTGAGTCGATCGGATGTAACGTTGCTGTTTCTATGCAATCCGCACAATCCCGGCGGTCGGGTCTGGCGTGAAGAGGAGCTCCATGGACTTTCCGTTCTGTGCCGGGATAACGGGGTTATCCTTTTCAGCGATGAGATTCATTCCGATATTGTTTATCCGCCAGCTTGCAATACGTCACTACTGACTATAAATGTGGCGAAAGCGATTGGGATGGTGGCGCATTCCATCGGCAAAACATTCAATGCCAGCGGTCTACAGGCTTCGTTTATCATCATTCCGGATTCGGGGCTTCGTTTGCGTTTCCGTGCGGCTCAGGATCATGCGCATGCCGGTGATATAAATCTGCTTGGAAAGGTAGCGCTAGCCCGTGCGCTGTCTCCGGAAGGCGCAGAATACAAACGGCAGCTCATAGCGTATCTCCAGGAAAATACCAAACAGGTTTGCAATAAGTTCCAGGCATTGGCAAACGTCGAAGTCATGGTGCCAGAAGCCACCTTTCTCCTATGGTGTGATTTTCGTAAGTACGGATCCTGGCAGGAGGTGTTCAGGCGGTTGATCAAAGGTGCCAACGTCGGACTCTCTGGTGGAACCTTCTTCGGTCCTGCCGGCGAGGGGTGGTTCCGCGTCAACTGTGCCCATCCACGCGCGCAGCTACTTTCGGCCGTGGATCGGATTGTTGACGAATTCTCCCGTGCCTGAAAAGACAGGCTATACGTTGGAAAGAAATAGGGACAGGCCTTCTGTGCGTAAGCCCCGTGAGGCACAATGAGCGTATTTCGGAGAAACAGAGCAGATGGTGGCGGGGCTGATATGCCCGCATAGAAGGCCTGTCCCTTGTATTCTCCCACAGAATCTACCACAGAGAAAAATCGGGACAGAGTTCTGCCTTGCGTAACATGTTGATAATGAAGATTTTAAAATGGTAGCGGCACAGGGATTCGAACCCCGGACACGTGGATTATGATTCCACTGCTCTAACCAACTGA
>CAZNWT010000057.1:0-28753 GCA_964576795.1 uncultured Victivallales bacterium | reverse complement strand
CGACGCTTGCGCCATTATGCCATTTCTGCTTTACTACCCCGTGAACGGTTACCTAAAAGGAAACGATCATGAGCGTAGAGCAAGCATACGAATTGGCGAAGGAACGCTATGCGGCTTTCGGAATCGATACCGACACCGCCATTGACAAAGCACTGGGCCTCCCCATCTCTCTACACTGCTGGCAAGCAGACGATGTAGCAGGATTCGAGACCAAGCCTAAAGGTCTCGACGGTGGTGGTATCATGGCCACTGGCA
This sequence comes from uncultured Victivallales bacterium, assembly GCA_964576795.1. Classification (GTDB taxonomy): domain Bacteria; phylum Verrucomicrobiota; class Kiritimatiellia; order UBA8416; family UBA8416; genus JABGOW01. The sequence continues at coordinate 28,498 of CAZNWT010000057.1, read as the reverse complement.
ACTATCCTGGACGCGCCGGAAACGGCGAAGAAACCCGCGCCGACATCGAGAAAGCGATGTCGCTGATTCCCGGTGCACAGCGTGTCAATGTGCATGCCTGCTATTCTGAGACTGACGCCTTTGTGGATCGTGATGAGATGGATGCCTCCGGCTTCGCCATGTGGATGGACTGGGCCAAGGCCAAAGGAGTCTGCCTCGACTTCAACCCCACCTTTTTCGCCCACCCCAAAGCAGAAGACGGCTATACGCTCTCTAACCGCGATGAGGACATCCGCGCGTTCTGGGTGAAACACGGCAAAGCCTGTCGCAAGATCGCCGAAGCCATGGCCGAAGCCCAGGGTTCTCCATGCTATGTCAACTGGTGGACACCCGATGGATCCAAAGACATTCCGGCCGACCGTTTCGGTCCTCGCGCCCGCATGGCGCAATCGTACGATGCGATCATGGCCGACGCCTCGGTTGACAAAACGAAGTGCGTGGATTTCATTGAGAGTAAACTCTTCGGCATCGGCTCTGAGGAATACGTCGTCAGCTCAGGCGAGTTCTGCGCCGACTACGCCATCAGCCGCGGCATGGGCCTCTGCATGGACATGGGGCACTTCCATCCCACAGAAACCATCCACGGCAAAATCTCCAGCCATCTCCAATTCCTGGATAAGATCCTGCTGCATGTAAGCCGCCCCATTCGCTGGGACTCGGATCACGTCGTGCTTTTCAACGACGATCTGAAGAACGTCTTCCTCGAAATTCAGCGCGGCAATGTGTGGGATCGCGTGGTACTGGCGCTCGACTTCTTCGACGCCTCGATCAACCGCATCGGCGCTTACGTCACCGGCACTCGCGCCGCACGTAAGGGCATTCTCTACGCACTGCTAGACCCGACCTCACAGCTCCAGGCCTATGAAGCCGAAGGCAAGAACGCCCAGCGCCTTGCACTCATGGAAGCATTCAAATCCATGCCTTTCGCGGCCGTCTGGGATCAGCTCTGCGAAAAGGCTGGTGTCCCAATCGGCGCCGACTGGCTGGCCGACATGGAAGCCTACGAAATGGATGTGTTGAGAAAACGCTAGAATGTGAAAGCATAGGAGAAGAAGAATGACTGCTCTGTTATCAAAGGCCTCTGTATGCGCTGTCCATTCCGGGGACGGTGCCCACTCGCTGACCGTTGGCGAAGGCTTCACCAATCCGGTGGGCTTCCACGATGCAACCCCGACCTTCTCATGGAAGTTGCCCGCGGGAACTGAAAAGCAAACCGCTTACCGCATTGAAGTGAAAGGTCCCACACCGCTTTGGGACAGCGGATGGGTCGAATCCGATCGCTCCGTTTTCGTCCCATACAGCGGCGAGCCGTTGGCCTCCCGCCAACAGCTCGAATGGCGTATTCGCTTTCGCGATCAAGACGGCAAGGAATTCGGTTGGAGCGAGCCCACCACGTTTGAGCTGGGCTTGCTTTCTTCCAAGGACTGGAAGGCTCAGTGGATCAGACCGGCGGATGCGTTGGAGGACGAATTCAAACTGATCAGAGCGCTCTATCGTTCAAAGACAGATCCATCCCACAGCAAGGATGTAACCGCGCTCTTACAGAAAACAATTCAAAACAACACGCTGTCAGTCAACGCGGGCAATGAGGCGCTCGGAGGCGATCCTGCCTATCTGGAAAATAAAGAGTTGGTGCTCACTTATCAGCTTAACGGCGAAGAGAAGACAGGGATTCTCTATGAGAATCAGAACGGTGTGTTCCCTCCTTCTGCAAGCACTGACGAGCGGGTTGCCGCTTTGCGCCGCGAATTCTCCGTGTCCGCTCAAGTCAAGCAGGCACGTTTGTATGTGACGGCACGCGGGGTGTTCGAGATTCAGCTCAATGGCGAGAAGGTCAGTAGCGACCATTTCGCTAACGGCTGGACATCCTACACGCATCGGCTCGACACGCTGACTTACGACGTGACCGCCCAGCTACAAAAGGGCTCCAATTCGATTGGCGCGTTGCTCGGGACGGGGTGGTATGCCGGCCGTATCGCTTGGGATGACCAGAAGAACCTATCCGGCCAGAATCCCGAACTGCTGTGCCAACTGGAAATCAGCTACGAGGACGGACGAACGGAAACCATCGTGTCCGATGACACGTGGGAAGCCACATTCGACGGACCAATTCTCTCATCCAGCCTGTATGATGGAGAGCACTACGATGCGCGCAAGCCGCTTTCTGGATGGAGCGCGGTGGTGGCCAATCCCGATCTCGGTTCGGCGCATCTCGTGCCGAAACCATTTGCGCCGGTGCGCGCGACGGAAACGTTGGCCGTTCAAACCATCACTGAACCGGAGCCCGGGCGTTTTGTCTTTGACCTCGGTCAGAATATGGTCGGTTGGGCGAAGCTAAAGATTCCGGTTGAGAAGGACAAAACCATCACGGTTCGATTCGCCGAAATGCTCAAAAAGAACGGCACGATGTACACGGAAAACTATCGCACGGCTAAGTCGATCGACAGCTATACAGCCGCCAAGACGGGTGCGATCGAGTGGGAACCGACCTTTACGTTTCATGGGTTTCGGTATGTGGAACTCTCAGGCTTTCGGGCAGGGGCAAAGCCGGCGCAGGATTGGGTGAAGGGCGTGGTGCTACACAGTGATCTTCCCAAGATCGGCACCTTCGAATCATCGCACGCAAAACTGAACCATTTGCAGCGCAATATCACGTGGGGGCAACGTGGTAACTTTCTCGACATCCCGACCGACTGTCCGCAGCGCGATGAGCGATTGGGTTGGACGGGCGATGCTCAGATCTTCTGCCCAGCTTCCATGTTCAACTATGATTGTCACGCTTTCTGGAAAAGCTGGCTAGGGTCCATGCGTGACGACCAATTTTCGGACGGTCGCATCCCGTACGTCATTCCCGATTGGTGGAAGGAGGGCGGAAGCCCCGGATGGATGGCCGCCGCCACGATGCTTCCGTGGGAGGTGTATGTCCGTACCGGTGATCTTGAAATGCTGGCTGAGAACTATGGGATGATGGAGCGACTCGTCGGCTGGTACCGGGGGCAATCCAAGGATGGCCTCATCCCGAAAATAGGAGGCTTTGGTGACTGGCTGCAGCCCTATTCCAAGACGGATGGTGATACGTCAAAGCTATTACTTGGAACCGCTTTCTATGCGCACAACGCTCAGATCCTTGCGGACGCCGCACGGGTGCTTGGCAAGACGGCCGATGCCAGAAACTATGCTGCCGAAACAGACGGCATCAAGACGGCATTCACGGCGCACTATTTCGATGCCGACTCTAAGCTGAGGCATGCCACGGAAACGCAAACGTCCTACATACTGGCGATCGCATTCGACTTGATTCCCTTCGAACGACAGAAGAAGGCCACGATCCATTTACTGCGGCTGATCGGTGATGCGGATGGCCATTTGCGGACCGGTTTCCTCGGAACACCGTATATCACGCAGGTGCTCGATCGGATGGGGCATGAAGAACTGGCCCTTTCAGTTCTTTTCAAGGAAACTTACCCCTCGTGGTTCTTCTCCATCAACCAAGGCGCCACCACCCTGTGGGAGCGGTGGAACAGCTACAGCCACAAGGATGGCTTTGGTGATGTCAGCATGAACTCCTTCAACCACTATGCCTATGGCGCCATCGGCCAGTGGATGGTTGAACGCATCGCCGGTCTTGCACCTGATCCGGCCAATCCGGGCTACAAGCATTTCTTTGTCCACCCCATCATCGGAACCCAGCTCGACTGGGCGTGCGCGGAACTCGAAACCTCATACGGAAAGGCTTCGAGTGGTTGGAAGAAAGTGGGAGGCAATGTCATGATGGACGTCACGGTGCCTCCCAACACGACCGCCACCATCACGTTTCCTGATGGCCGCGAACCGGTAACGGTTTCGGTCGGCACCCATCGGTTTGACATGAAGAGATGAAATAGAATAGGGACTAGAATGCAGAATCTTGAAACCATCGTAGAACTATCGCACGAATTCGGAACCACGGACTACGTCAAAGGCGGTGGTGGCAACACCTCGGTCAAAGATGCAGACACCCTCTGGGTCAAACCGTCAGGGACCACATTGGCGGGACTGACCACCGAGACCTTTGTGGTGATGAACCGCGCCAAGCTCAACGAGCTGTACGCCATAGAGACGCCGGCAGAAGCCGCCGCTCGCGAAGAGCTGGTCAAGAACATGATGGCCGAGGCTGTTGAGAACGATGCGGGGCGCCCCTCGGTGGAGGCACCGCTACACAACGTGTTCGAAGCGACCTACGTGGTGCATTCCCACCCCGCACGCGTCAACGGGCTCACCTGCGCCGAGGGCGGAGAAGCCGTCTGCGCCAGGCTCTTCCCCGACGCTCTCTGGGTAGAATACATTGACCCCGGCTACACACTTTGCATGGAGGTGCGCGAACGCATCGAGCAATACAAGCGCGACTACAGCAAAGAGCCCGCGTTGGTCGTCCTGCAAAATCACGGCATCTTCATTGCAGCCGACACCGCCGACGGCATCCGCGCGCACTACAGCCGTGTAATGGACACATTGAAGGCCGAATACAACAAGGCCGAAATCTGTGAGGACATCGTCATTTCCGAAACGGCGGAATCCCCGGAGACCGAGGCACGGATCAAAGCGCTATTGGGTGACGAGGCGGCTTTTGTTGTTTCCAGCGGAATGTTCAGCTATGCGCCAGCCCCTATCACACCCGACCATCTGGTCTACGCCAAAGCGTTCCCCTTCACCGACGCGCTCACAGTCGAAGCCATTGCGAACTACAAATCCGAGCGTGGCTATGCCCCTAAGGTCGTCGTGGCCGGCACCCGCGTTTACGGCATCGGCACCTCAAAGAAGAATGCTGACCTCGCTCTTGAGCTCGCGCAAGATGGAGCCGTGGTGCAACAGCTAACCGAAGCCTTTGGCGGCATCAACATCATGACCGACCCTCAGCGCGAATTTATCGAGAACTGGGAAGTCGAATCCTACCGACAGAAGCAAGTCTAGAGCGTTTTATTGAATCCAGCGCTGCCGCTCTCGTCGAGAAACTGCTCTGCATCAAACGCCTTGTGCATCGCCTCCTCAATGCCCGGGATAAAAGTGCTGGCCGGACCGGTTTCCGGGATGACCGTTTTACCTTCTACCGGTTGGATCGTGCAGGACTGGTGGATGGCACTGACCACCATAGTCTGGCGGATTGCGGTCTCAAGATCGCATATGAATGAGGAACCGCCTTGTACCGCATCGAACACGGATTTCATCATGGCCTCATGTGCTCCACCGCCAGTGGAAAGGGAAATGGGTTTCCCTACGTCAGGTGTGATGACAACAGCGTTCTGGGCCATGATGATCGAGCCCTTAGTACCTTGGAGTTGGATTTCCGGACCAAAGGCGTCCTGGCAGGCATGGGTGGCGTAGAACCGAATCGGCACGCCTTCTTCGGTTTCAATTTGCATACAGGCGGTGTCGGCGCTCTCAATGGCGTTGGCCCGGTAGAGCTCCGCTTTGACCGACACCGGCATGGCGGCGCTGCGATCGGTAGCACCTGCTTGAAAGAGCATCATCATCAGATAGTGGGCCACGGCATTGTTATAGGGGGAGTCATTGACGATTGCGCCGTTCACACTCAGCTTTCCGGCCCAGCCGTTTCGGCTGTAGTAGTCATGGTTGCGGGGCCACAGGACTAGACACTTGATTGACTCCAGCTTGCCTATGGTGCCGTTCAGAATGTGCTGCTTGGTCGCCATGGTGGCTGGAGCGTACATCAGTTGGTAGCCCACGGCGACGATGCGGTCGGCTTTGCGGGCGGCTTCCTGCATGGCGCGCACGTCGTCGGTGCAGCCCGCTGCTGGCTTTTCCACTAGCGTGTGCATGCCCGCCCCAAGCGCCGCCACAGTCATGGGACGGTGGAACGGCGTGCCCGTGGGGATCATGCAGAACTCGGCGGATCCGGCGAGCTCATTTAACATCTCCTGATAATCGTCGAAAATGCGGCAGCCCAATTCCCTGAGTCTTGCGCATTTCTCAGGCTCTTCGTCCTGATTGATGATCGCCGCACCTGCGATCTCAGCCCTGCCAGACGCCTGCGCAGCAAGTAATAATTCATAGTGAACCTGGCCGTAGCCGGACACCCCAATAATACAGGTCTTGATCATACGGATTCGCTCCTCTGTTGGACGTTCAATTCAAGTTTTAGGCCGCTCTCCCGTGATCCGGGGCAGGCTCCGCTCAGTTGGTCAGGCGTTGGATGATTGCGCTCCCTTCTCGCTGGACTGTTCGTGCATACGCTATGCTCGGAGCTCCGAATAGCATGGCATAGTAGTTGGTCTGATCCTGAGGCAACCCCAGAATGGGTTTCAGTTCAGGGGCGCTTTCCAGTGCCATTTTGAGCATTCCGCACCAGGTGGTGCCAACACCGGCCGCTACCGCCAGCATTTCAAAGGTTGAGAGCGCGATGACAACATCCTCGTTGGGGCAGAGCGCCTCGGGCCCCGCAGAGACGATAAGCAGATGCGGGGCTCCGCGGAAAACAAGGTCGGCCCCATATTTAAAGAAGGCGGGTACTGCGGCGTGTAGATACATGAGATGTTCAGGCACGGCCCCTGCTTCGATTGCGGATCGGATGCCCTCCATGGTGCGTTGTCGGATGGCTTTCATAACCTTGCCGTTATCAATAACGGTGAAGGTGAGTCCGCGTCGGTTGGCCCCTGTTGGTGCATATGCGGCACCGTCCAGTAGGCGCTGGATAAGGTCAGGTTCCAAGTCTTTGGGTTTGAACCGACGAATGCTTCGCCTTCCGCGGATGAGATGGTTCATGGCGTCCAGGGTTGGCAGTTTGTCTGGGGCCACTGTCAGGCTATCCCCCGGTTGTTTCCCCAAAATGGATAGAGCGGCAGTGGGACATATGGCTAGACAGTGCTGGCAACGGAGGCAGTTCTGCTCTGCCTCTGGTGTCAGTGAGGGAACGCCGTCGCCAGACATTACGATCACCTGGGCGGGGCAATCGCGAACACATTCCTTACAGCGCGTACAGAGTGACTTATCAACATGAAAATCAAGCATGGTGTAATCTCCGGTTAGGATTGTTTTGAGTCAACGTGCATAATACGTGAAATTTGGGTTGTGTTGCCAGAGGAATGTGGACGGTGGGGAGTGGGGGTTTGACTGTGGAGAGTGGAGAGAGGGGGGCGCTGTTGCTGACGTTTCCTGTACGCCTATGTTTGTGCAATATGGCATTTCTGAAGACGAAAAGACTGCGTGATCTGTTATTCCGAGCTTGTCGAGGGATCTTAGGCCCCCCAGTAATGCTTCAGATTCTTTGGCAAGCTTTGAATGACAACAGCCACTTTTGGATGATACGTGTTCAGCTCCTTTCAATGCCATATGGCATAAGCTAGGAGAGCCCAAGGGAGGGGTTCTAAAGGGGCACTCTCAAATGAGGTGCCATGTACTAAAATTAAATGCGCTTGTAACTGAACGATCGTTCAGTTACAAAAAAGCATGCCTCGGAGAATAAATCTAGCTGAAAAACTCACCCAATTGCGCTCCTTCTATCATCAGGAGGGGCGTCCCCCCTCCTATGCCGAAATGGCAGCGTTATTTGGCTACGCCTCAAAAGCTGCCGTTTATGGCCCCGTGGAAAAACTCATTGATCTCGGCTATCTACAGAGGAGCGGCAACGGTCAGATCGTCTTCACATCCAAAATAACATCACAGATATCCGTTCTTGGCACGATACAGGCCGGATTTCCATCTCCGGCGGAAGAAGAAATGCTCGATACGATGAGTCTTGACGAATTTCTCGTAGCTCGCCCCGAAGCCACCTATCTGCTTACCGTTTCAGGTGACTCCATGATCGACGCCGGGATCCACCCTGGCGATTTGGTTCTGGTTGAGAAGGGCGGCACGCCAAAACAGGAAGACATCATAATTGCTCAAGTCGATGGCGAGTGGACCATGAAATATTTTGGTAAAGACAAAACCGGGGTTTACCTCGATCCTGCTAATCCGGCCTACAGTCGTATCCGCCCGCGCAGCAGTCTTTCCGTTGGCGGTATTGTCCGCGCCGTCATCAGAAAGTACAAATAACCGGAAAACAAGATTCGTGAACCCTAAATACTCCCCCTTGATGCTGTCGTCCTTTCCCCGTGCCATTGCCCACGTCGACGGCGATGCCTTTTTTACTTCCGTTGAGCAGGCCATACACCCTTCACTAAAAGGCCATCCTGTTGTCACCGGAAAAGAGCGTGGCATTATCGCCTGTGCCTCCTACGAAGCTAAAGCCATGGGAATCAAACGGGGAGTATCCCTTTGGGATGCCAAAAAAATATACCCTAGGCTGGTTGTCCTGCCCAGCGACTATGAAACCTACAGCATTTTCTCAAAGCGTATGTTTGAAATCATGCGGCGCTATACACCTGAAGTCGAAGAGTACTCGATCGACGAAGGCTTTGCGGACCTCACGGGGATGCGCCAAGTGTTCCGGAAAAGCTACAGTGACATCGCCGCAGACATGCAGACCGTTATTCAGCACGAGCTTAACATCACCGTCTCCATCGGGCTCAGCCTCACCAAAAGTCTTTCAAAAATTGGATCTGACTTTAGAAAGCCGAACGGACTCACCCCCGTAGCTGGCAAACATATCCACCTATTCTTGCAACGTGTCCCACTTGCCGATGTCTGGGGGCTAGGGCTCAACCGTGTAAAGTTTCTACAGAAATATGGACTCAAAACCGCATGGGATTACATCAATTGCGATGCCCGATGGATTCGCAAAATGCTTCACAAACCTGGGTTCGAGATCTGGCAGGAACTGCGTGGTACCGCCGTGATGCCGCTCAGCACCGACGCCTGGAGGCCTGTCGCCTCCGTCAGCAAAAGCAAAACCTTTGCGGCCCCCTCCCGCGATCGCGACTTCATCTATGCTAAACTCATCCGCAATTTTGAATCTGCTTTTATCAAACTTCGCCGCCATCGCATGCGGGTATCCGAGCTTTCCGTCAGCTTGCGCCGGAAAGACTACGGAGAGGCTGGGCTTAGAACGCGTCTAGATCATGCCGTTACTACGGTTCAGGAAGTCACCCCTATCGTACGAGAGCTTTTCAACTGTCTCTACTTTTCAGATGCCGACTACCGTGCCACTGGGGTTGTTCTTGGAAGACTCGAAGATGACCGTTGCCGACAGTTTGATTTGTTTGAAGATACCGCTCGCATTGCACAAGCGCGCCGCGTGGGCGAGCTCATTGAGAACGTCAACGGGCGCTATGGGAAGCACCGCATCTTTCTTGCAACCGGACTGTACATGAATGGCAGAAAACAACACGACCGAGATCAGCCCTGCTGGCGAAAAACGACGCTACTTAAAGACGAAACCGTGCGCAAACGCATCAAAATCCCACTTCTTGACATTCTGATTTAGCGCTTAAAGGGGGGGGGGCTACTCGTTCCTTTTCTTCAGCTTGAATGCCACTGAATAGGGCCTGGTCTTGTTGTTGTCGAGTGTCTTCTGGTTTTCAGCCATGTGATATTTGTCCTGTGATAGCTTGGGTTCCTCGAAATCCACAACGTCAAACCCCGCCTCTACGAAGGCTTTTCAGTAATCTGATAACGGACGGTGAAACCATATGAATTCAGGATTCGGTTGCTGTCTCCCTCGTCACCAACCTATGCGTTCCAGTCGTTGGCAACGCGATTCCAGAACAACCGCGTTTCTTCAACATCGTGGTTGTCCATGTTTTTCCTTGGCAGAATGCGTTATAGAGGTTTCCCAAACCCCAAACTCCAAACTCTGAACCCGGAACCCAGAACCCAGAACCTGGAACTCTTAACCTACACCGCTGGAGCTTTATTCTTTTTATCCTTCTTCAACTGCCGTTTTTCTTTGGGCGTAAGTAGGGCCTTCTTCTTGGTTTCCTTTTTACTATCTTTTTTTCCGTGATCAGCCATGTCTAACTCTCCTGAATTATTGCGTTTGAAACGCGGTGCTACTACAATTTCACCGTCAGCATGCTCCTGTGCATAGGCAGAAGTCAATCGCATCCCGTTAAGCATTTTACGTTATTAAGGATTTGAACATTGGATATTATTTGTTGGCTATTGAATATTCAGTTTCCCGGGAAACTTGAGCTTGCTCACGAGGGTTGACTGAATGCTGAGCACTTGTTGCACGATGCGAGTCGTCGAACTGTCGCGTGCGGATGAGAACATAACCGCAATTTAGAGGCGATGACTATACCTCCACGCGGTGGAGTTTCATTTTGTCCTGATCAATGACCCCAAGCCCCACTGATTCTGCAATAGCGAGGTATTTGACGGTACGGGGATCATCGTGAAAAAGAGAAGAGGTTTTTGCGTTGCGGCCAAATCCCCCGTTTGCGTTGATGGTTTTCAGGCAGGCCTTCATGAGGGCGGTATTGTCCTTGCCGTGAAATACCCACACGTCCGGCTGTGGTGTTGCGGATGCCAATAAAGAGGTGGGAATTGTTAAGGATGCAATGCCAGCGGACCCGCTCGCTATGATAAACCCTCGACGTGAGATCATTGATGTGCCATATTAACACCGTTTCATTGGATGCTCCTTAAGCGTTAACTCCAACCTTAATTGTCATTCAATCTGCCTCATCGCGAAGGCTTCCTGCCAAGCCCTTTTATTGTCGAGGGCTTGTAGCTGTAACCGTTTTGACCGTTGTGTGAAGACCCATTTGGGGGCTTCTCGGTCGTAGCGGAATGGCAGGTTATGGAAAGCATCTGTCATCTCTACAGTGTTTAACTGTCTGACAGCCCGTGCTTGCGATAGACCCGAGAATGAAGGAGAAGGTCTATTGGCGTAACCGGTAATGCTTTCATGAAGTCACACATACAAAGTTGTCTAATCAAAAGGAAATGGATGAGTAAATTATCACTGGGGGTCATCGGAACTTCAAAGAAAGTGGACGAACGACGTCTTCCGATTCATCCAGAACATTTGCCACGCATTCCTGAACACCTTCGGCGGCGGTTGATCTTTGAGGAAGGCTATGGTGCACCCTTCAATATTGAAGATTCTGAAATTGCCGCTCTGACGGGTGGCATTGCCACACGTCACGAATTATTGACTGACATTGGTACCGTTATCATGGTTAAGCCCGTATTGGCTGATTTACAGGAACTTCGAAAAGAAGGAACCCTTTGGGGCTATGTGCATTGTGTACAGCAACGGGATATCACTCAGGCTGCAATTGATCGCAAGCTGACACTCATTGCCTTCGAGGATATGTTTGCCTGGGCACCTAACGGTAGTATGGGGCGCCACACATTCTACAAGAATAACGAAATGGCCGGCTATTGTGCCGTCCTGCATGCCTTACAGCTTAAAGGGATTGATGGGCATTACGGAAACCAACGCAAGGTGATCATTTTCAGTTTTGGTGCAGTCAGCCGCGGGGCAATATACGCCCTCAAGGCGCATGGGTTTAGAGATGTTACAATCTGCATTCAGCGTCCCAAACACGAGGTGCGTGAAGAGGTTCTCGATTGTCATTACGTAAAGATTCGTGCGGGTAGCACGGGCGAGGCGCGCATGATGGTTGAGGAACATGACGGAATGGCGCGACCGCTGACCGATCTAATCAGTGAAGCCGATATCATCGTAAATGGAACCTTTCAAATACCGGATGCTCCTGTCAACTTTGTGATTGAAGATGAAAAATCATGCCTCAAGCCTAAGAGCTTGATCATTGATGTCAGTTGCGACGAGGGAATGGGATTCTTTTTTGCCAAACCCACCACATTTGAGAATCCAATATTTGAATATGAAAATACGGATTACTACGCCGTAGATCATACGCCAAGCTATCTCTGGGAGAGTGCTACGCGCTCAATCTCTGCCGCGCTCGTTGGCCATTTTCCGACTGTTCTCGCAGGCCGTGATCGTTGGCAGCACAGCCAGACTATTCGAAAGGCCATAACGATTGATGGCGGCGTGATTCGAAACCCCTCTATTCTGTCGTTTCAAAAGCGTAAACCTACACATTGAAGAGGAAGAGGATAACGTCGCCATCTTTGACGATGTACTCTTTGCCCTCCTGGCGCATGAGGCCCAGTGCTTTGCAGGGGGATTCGCCGCCGTGCTTGATGTAGTCCGAGAATTTGATGATTTGGGCGCGGATGAATCCGCGTTCGAAATCCGTGTGAATCACTCCAGCTGCTTGGGGTGCTTTCCAGCCGTCGTGAATATTCCATGCCCGTACTTCCGTGGGGCCGGCGGTGAAGTAGCTAAGCAGGCCTAATGTGCGGTAGCCCGTGTGGACGATTTGGGCAAGGCCGCTCTCTGTGATGCCGAAAGACTCCATGAACTCGGCCAGTTCAGATTCATCGAGTCCGATCATATCTTCTTCCATACGCGCCGAGACGGAGACGGCTTCACACCCTTGACTTGCCGCATGTGCTTTTACGGCTTCAATGGATGCATTGCCCTCCGTGAGTCCGGTCTCATCGACGTTACAGCAGTAAATGATTTTCTTGTCGGAGAGAAATTGCATCTCTTTCAAAAATCCCACCATCGCTTCAGATTCATCTGCATCAAATGCGATGACAGGCTTTCCCTCTTCAATATGGGCTCGAAGAACGTCAACCTGTTGTAGAAAGTTTCGGCCTTCTTTTTCGGAGCGGGCTTTTTTTGCCATACGTTCGATGCGGGTTTCGATGCGCTGTAGATCGCTCAGAATGAGTTCGGTGTCAATGATTTCAATATCCCGGATGGGGTCGACGCTCCCTTCGACATGGGTGACGTTTTCATCTTCAAAGCAACGGACGACATGCAGAATGGCGTCGGCTTCCCGAATATTTCCAAGAAACTGATTGCCGAGACCTTCACCCTTATTGGCACCGCGAACGAGGCCGGCGATATCTACAAAGTCGACGGTGGCACGGGTCACCTTCGCGGGTTTGACAAGTTCCGCAAGCTGATCTATCCGCGTATCTGGTACGGGCACCACGGCCTTGTTGGCCTCGATCGTGCAGAAGGGATAGTTCGCGGCTTCAGCGTTCTGTGCGCGCGTGAGCGCGTTGAAAATTGTGGATTTGCCTACGTTCGGTAGGCCGACAATACCAATGCTGAGTCCCATAGTGATTCCTTTTCGGGTTAGAAGCGTCGAACTCTACCATAGGGGGTGGAAATATATAAACCTGAAATTTGATTATTCACCACAAGAAACGAAGAAATGTGGCTCTTCACGGATGTGCATTTTTTGCGTATATCCCTGCACGCGGACAACCGGTAAGACGACTAAGGAAACTGGAGGTCAGAACAGCCAGAGGGTCGAGCAAGTATGGGACCCCGAAGATAAACGATGGATGCCGGCTCCGGACGGCGTTGAGCAAGTGAGGGCGCCTGAAGAGAGACAGGAGAGACCGGGGGAGGCACACTGTCATACTCCAGGCTCTCACGTTGCACAATCGCGTCGGGACGCCACGATCCACCTGCGTTGCGAATAAGGACAACTTGGAGAGTGAGATTGTGGGTTGTGAGTGCGCAACCTTTTCGGATCGGTTCTATCTACAGGGCCATCGAGTACACACTTCTGTGATGCATGCAAAAAACGCATATCTGTGAAGAGCTGAGTTTAGTGTTGTTCGATGCTGATTGAGAAACTGCATTCGTACGTCTCTCCGGCGGCAAGCTTTATGATCCCCGGTTTATTCATGATCGTGCCGTTTGTGCCGCTGATATCGGCATGTCCGTACCAGGGTTCGATGCAGACAAAAGGTGCTCCGGGTTTGGCCCAGATTCCAAGATGGGGGAAGCCTGTGAAGGCTACCGTTAGGCGTTGGTCATGTTTGTGCGACCCCAATGTAACTTTGTCTGACTGTAGTCCCCAGAATATGAGCGCATCTTGATCAAAGAGTGTTTTGTGAATCGCTAGGCGGCCGTTATCGCAGGGAACATGTTCTATCTTTCCACTGAAAAGATGGTCATTTCCCAAAAGGTGCGTCGTCAGTGGTTCATCTTTGTTGAATTCAAGGAAGTAGTCCTCAATGGAGTCCTCTGCCCCCCAGTTTAATCCGAATCCGGGATGGGCGCCAATTGAGAATGGTAATGTTTGGGTGTCTTCGTTGTGCACCGTGTATCGAGTCGTGAGCGTGTTTTCGGTGAGTTCGTAATGGACTTTTAGAGCAAAGGCAAAGGGATAGAGTTTGTGGGTTGCAGCGGTTGGGTGCAACCCGTACACCAATCCGACATCCGTCACTTCTTCTAACTGAAAGGTCATATCACGCGCGAAGCCATGCTGGGGGAGATGGAATGATTTGCCATCAATGGTGTAGTGATCATCGGCCAGTTTTCCCACGATAGGAAAAAGGATGGGGGCGTGCCGTCCCCAGATGGTCGTGTCGGCTTGCCATAGATATTCTGTTCCACTTGTACTTTGGATGCTACAGAGTTCGGCACCTTTCTGGTGGGCCGATACCGTCATAAATTTATTACTGATAGTTTGTTTCATGCTAAGTTCATTAGGACTGGTATGTTTTTTGGAATCAGCTCAATGGTGGCTTTTGATTCGATGAGCTTCTCTACCTCCATCACGTCCAGCACCGCCTGTAGGATGTCAGGGTCATTTGAAATAGGGTCCGCCCAGGCGAATGACGCGAATCATTGGATAGACGTAGCGGTCGGCATCGTCGGGGGCGGGTTCAGGGAGGTCGCTCTTGGGCAGTCGCTGAGCCCGCCCTAATGTAGTGAGTGCCGCCCGCTGATCGGGGCGCACGGTGAAGAAGCCGCTGATGATTACGCGTATAACCGCGTAGATCGTCAATCCAATCAAGAACGCGCCCAATGTCATCTCTTTATTTCCTTATTAGTCATCGACTGCAATAGAACTGGTGGTACGGGGTTGATAGCCTACCGACAATTCGAGCCTACTGTCGAGCATAGCGGGAAAACGGTCTGAGTTTGGGGTTGCCTCTCGGGGGATATCGCCATATGGCATTGAAAGTCACTGAACACGGACCCTATATAGAGGTCATCCGAAAAGGTCGGAGGCACCAGAATCTCCAAATTTCCTTATCTTTGTCGCGAGCTTTGTCGTAAGCTTTGTCAATTCCTCTCTCAAACCTGTTTCCCTTTTCGACAAAGCTCAGGACAAAGCTCGCGACAAAGGGACAAGGGGGACCTTGTTTCCGGTCTGTTTTCTCATATTTTCGCCTCACCTCGGTTCAACCCCTTTTCGGATAGGGTCTATATAGGAGGCTGTTGTCATTCCGCGCTTGCCGAGGAATCTCTAGCATCTCAGACCAACCAGCACCCCTGAGATCCCTCGACAATCTCGGGAAGGTACATCACGCGAATTTGCCTGCTCAGAGATGCCATATGGAACAAATATTGGGTGGGGGCTAATGGATCTGCTTACGCCCCTGTGATCTCATGGAAACGGGTGTAGGCCTCAGCAAAGGCTTCAGTGTTGGTAGGGGTGTACGTTTCCGTCTCGAAGGAGGCGCGAACGATATCGCGCCCGTCAGCGAGTGATGCAATACTGTCGTTGGCCATAAGCTGCGATAGGACGTTTCCGGTTGCAGTAGCCTCTATCGGTCCGGTGATGACGGGCCGATTTAGTGCGTTGGCTGTGAGCTGGTTGAGCAGGCGATCTTTAGTGCCGCCGCCAACTATGTGCAGGACCTTGAGCCGGTTTTTGGTCAAGTCTTCTAGCATGGTGAATACGGTCTTGTAGCGGAAGGCCAGACTCTCGACTGCAGTGCGGATGATCGCGCCTTTGGTTTCCGGAACGGGTTGGCCGGTCTGCTCGCAGTAGGCGCGGATCTGGTTCGGCATATTGCACGGCTCTGAAAACGATGCGTCATCCGGGTCGATAAACGACTGGAATGGTGTTGCTACCATGGCTTCTTTTTCGAGATCGGCGAAGCTCGGTGCGTCACCGTCCTCGGTCCAGTTGCGGCGGCATTCCTGCACCAGCCATAGGCCGGTGATGTTTTTCAACAGTCGGATCTTGCCACCAAGCCCGCCTTCATTGGTGAAGCCATAGTCGTAACTCTGTTTGCTGACAACGGGCTCGTCGGACTCAACGCCCATCAGAGACCAGGTCCCAGAGCTGAGATAGACGTGTGATGCCATCTTGGCTGGTACGGCGGCGACGGCGGAGGCGGTGTCATGGCTGCCGACGGTCACCACGGTCACGTCCGAAGCAAGGCCGGTTGCCTTGGCGATAGCAGGCAGAATGGTGCCAAGTGAGGTGCCGGGCATGGTGATATCGCAGAATGGGGCTTGCGGGATTCCGAGTCCGTCGAGCAGGTCGGTCGACCACTTCCGCAATCGGACATCGAGAAGCTGTGAGGTGCTTGCGATGGTGTATTCATTGGTCGCGACTCCGCAGAGCCAGTAGTTGATTAGGTCCGGCGTGAAGAGAAGCTTGTCGGCTTGCTTCAGCTCCTTGCGGTCGGTTGCGACCTCTGACATGAGCTGGTTCAGTGTGTTGAAGAACATGAATTGGATGCCGGTGGTTTCGTAAATCTGTTCGCGCGGTACACGCTTAAAGGCTTCTTCCTCCATGCCGTTCGTGCGGGGATCGCGATAGGCGAAGGGCAGGCCGAGAAGGTTGCCATCAGCGTCAAGCAGCCCATAGTCAACGCCCCAGGTGTCGACGCCGATACTCACAATGGAATCACCATACTGGGTGGCGGCCTTGGTCAGGCCCTTTTTGATGGCGTCGAATCGGGCGTGGATGTCCCAATGGTATTCACCGCCAATCTCATCGGCACCATTCACAAAGCGATGCACTTCCTGGAGTTCGATTTTGTTGCCATCAAAGAGTGCGGCCATAACGCGTCCGCTGGATGCCCCAATATCAACTGCGAGATAAACCTTAGATTGCATGATTGTGTCCTCCTGTGTGTACTGGCACTACCGTGGTCTTGATCCCCATGTCGTGTAAACGATCCAGAATCGCTGTATCTGTGCCGCTGTCCGTTATAACTTCATCGAAAACCGAGATGCTGCAGATGTTTGCCAGCGATTGTATGCCAAATTTGCTGTGGTCAATGAGAAGATACTTCTTCTCAGCGCAATCGAGCATGATTTGGCGCAGATGTGCCTGGGCTTCGGAGACGTCGCTGATACCACGGTTCAGATCAGCGCCCTTGCAGGAAAGAAATAACTTGTTCACATGATACTGCTGTAGCTGTTTCTCGGCGGTTGGCCCGATAAAAGAGAGTGACTGCTTTCCCATGCGGCCGCCCAGAACGTGGACGTCAATCTTGCCGCGATTTGAAAGCGCCATGGGAATCTGTAGGGAATTGGTGATTACGGTAAGCGGCACGTCGCTTAGGCGTTTGGCCATATGCCAGCATGTGGTGCTGGCATCGAGCAGAACGCTGTCTTCCTCTTCGATGCGGCTGATAGCCATTTGGCCGATGGCTGCTTTTTCTGCTTCGTAGGCGACTTCACGCCAAGCAAATGGACGCAGCGTCTCCTCAGATTCTGCCATGAGGGCTCCGCCATGACTGCGCACGATCTTTCCCTGTGACTCCAGTTTTGCCAAGTCGCGACGAATCGTTTCCTCGGTTACGTCAAAGCGGTTGGATAGCTCTGTGACGCGAACACTGCCCTCGCGGCTCAGCACGGATAGAATTTCGCGGTGTCTTTCAATAGCTAGCATGGGCGATACCTCACATAAACGGGCAATCATCGTTGCATATGTTTGAAAAAATATTTGATTATGTTTGACATGTCAATGTCCAAATGAGAAAAACAGACACAAACGGACATATTCGGGCCGTTTCGGATGGTGGGAGATCAAAAACGTTAGGAATGGGCATGCAGGATGAAAATGGAACCCCGTGCGACGCCGATATAGTGGCACTTGATAGTTTTGATGCCTCTATTCGACGAGCGGCGCTTGAGCGACTTAACTCAGCATCAGAGGGCGTTTATCCCGCCATTGGCACCCACATGAACTGCCACGCCCACACGTTTTACTCCTATAATGCATATGGCTATTCGCCTTCACATTTCGCTTGGCTTGCAAAGCAGCGCGGCCTTGTGGCTGCCGGCATTGTTGATTTTGATGTTCTTGATGGGTTGAATGAATTCTTTGCTGCCGCGAAACTTCTAGGGCTCAAGGGGTGCGTTAGCGTGGAATCGCGTGTTTTCGTTCCCGAGTTTTCGGATCGCGTGATCAACTCCCCGGGAGAGCCTGGCATTGCGTATCATATGGGTTTGGGGTTTACGACAACAGAGCTGCCTGCAGAGGCCCAAGCGTTTCTTGACGGCATGAGGGCAAGTGCTGATGAGCGAAATCGCGGCCTTTTGGCACGCGTTAACGCGTTCACCGCTCCGGTTGTGCTTGATTATGAAAAGGACGTGCAGGAATTGCTGACTCCCAATGGCAATGCCACTGAGCGACACATTTGCCTCGCTTATGCCCGTAAGGCTGCCGAAATGTTCACGGATCCAGAAGCCCTGGCTGCATTTTGGGCAGAGAAACTGGGGACGGATGCCAGCGAGCTGGAGCTCCCTGAAGGAGGATCCCTGCAAGCCCTGATCCGGTCGAAGACCATGAAGCGCGGCGGGGTGGGCTATGTGCAGCCGGGATTGGACTCCTTTCCTGAGATGAGCGCCATGAATCAATTTGCTATCCAGTGCGGTGCTATTCCTGCGTTGACGTGGCTTGATGGCACCTCTGATGGAGAACAGGCCATCGGTGAACTGATCGAGATATCAATGGCCTCGGGCGTGGCAGCAGTCAACATCATCCCCGATCGCAATTTTACAGCAGGCGTTAAGGATCAGAAACTCAAAAATCTTTACGCAATTGTTGAACGTGCCGAAGCGCTGCATCTTCCGGTTTTAGTTGGCACCGAAATGAATAGCCCCGGAAACAAGTTTGTTGATGATTTCGATTGTGATGAGATGAAACCCCTCATGCCTGTATTCCTGAAAGGCACCCACATTGTCTATGCCCACTCGGTGCTGCAGCAAGCCGCTGGTGTGGGCTATCTCAGCAACTGGGCTTCTGATATTTTCGAAAATACCGAAACTAAAAACACATTCTACGAGATGTTTGGTGCTCGTTTTTGTCCGGGGCAAGAAGCGTGCCTGGCCGGCCTTACTAACATCTCAACACCAGATGAAATTCTGGCCCTACTATAAGGAAACCCGATATGAGCAATACAATACCCCAAACTCAGCGTGCTGTGCAGCTGGTGGGTCCCGATGAACTTATTCTTAACGAGGAAAAGGTTGTATTCCAACCCAACGACTATCAGATTCTCTGTAAAGTTGTGGTCGTGGGGCTTTGTTTCTCTGATCTCAAGCTGCTGAAGCAGTTCACAAGTCATGTCCGCAAATCGGAAGTCATTTCCGGAATAGATCCTGTCGTACTCAAGGAGTACCCCTCCTATGTTCCGGGTGATAAACCCACTGTCCCTGGCCACGAACCGGTAGTGGAAATCATCGAAGTGGGTTCCAAGGTTGAGCGCTTCAAGGTTGGGGATCGCTATATGATTCAGGCCGACTGGCGTTGGATTGAGACGGCGCAGTCCAACGGTGCATTTGGTTACAACTTCGAAGGTGCCCTTCAGGAATACGTACTTTTGGATGAACGTATCATGATTTCGCCTGAAGGTGTCTCCATGTTGTTGAGCGCTCCTGCCGACAAACGTTCTGCTTCAGCCTTTGCGCTTTCCGAACCGTGGGCTTGTGGCGAAGATGCCTATCAAGAAGTGCAGCGCCAGAGTTTGAAGTCGGGTGGCCGCTTGCTTGTTGTTGCGGAAGCCCAATGCGATACGGATGTCGTCCACCAATTCCTAAGCGAGAACGATCAATCGGTCGAGCGTGTTTGCGTTGTTTTGAAGGCTGGTGAATGTTCCTGTGAGGGTGCGCTGTCGAGTCTTGATGAAGCCCCCAATAACCATTTCGATGATATTCTCTATTTTGGTTCTGATGCCGATGTCATGGCGTCACTCTTCGCCAAGGGCGCGAAGGGTGCCCTGTTTATTATCTGCCAGTGTGGTGAAACTTTTGGGAAGCCCGTGATGACGGCTGTCGGTGGTGTTCATTACCGCGGTTACCGCATTGTGGGTACGACCGGTGGAGATCCAACGGCGGCGTTGGCATCCATTCCTGAGCGTTGTGAAATGCGCAAGGGCGATAACCTGAACGTTATTGGAGCTGCGGGGCCGATGGGTGTGATCCACGTGATTCGTGACCTCTGCGTGGGTGACGGTGTGACGGTTTACGCCGCTGATCTTAGCGACTCACGCTTGGAGGCATTGGGCAAAATCGCCGAGCCGACAGCAGCAGCTAATGGCACGACCTATGTTGGATACAATCCTACGAAAACCCAGCAAGACATCAAGTTCGACATGCAGGTTGTAATGGCACCCGTGCCCGCTCTCGTAGCGGCTGCGGTTTTAAGCTGCGCACCGAAGGGCATTGTCGATATCTTCGCAGGCATCCCCGCCGACAAGTATGGCGAGATTGACTTGGATACCTACTGTGCCAACCAGCTCTACTTCATCGGTACATCGGGTTCGACGATGGCGGACATTCAGATCGTTCTCAACCATGTGGCAGAAGGCAACATCGACACCAACGTTTCGGTGGCGGCTATCTCTGGACTGGACGATGCCGTTCTCGGGATCCGGAAAGTTGAGAAGCAGGAAGTGCCTGGCAAGATTATGATCTACCCCTCGTGCAAGGCCCTCAAGCTGACACTGCTTTCTGATTTGGCGAATACGCTGCCGGAGGTTGCCAACAAACTTAGGGATGGTGTTTGGACGAAAGAAGCCGAAGAAGCGCTGCTGGCGCATTACGCGTAATTTATGGAAAGCCACGACGTGCCTCCCCGACAATCCCTGTCAGGGTTCCCAACTCGGAGAGTGGCACGACCTTGGATACGGGATTTTGAGTAGGCACATATCTCCGAGATGTGTCCAGATACCATAGAATGGAGAGTGTTTTGATGATGCTGAATGACAAGACTGCTGTTGTGACCGGTGGAGCCCAGGGGTTGGGAGAGGCGCTCTGTCTTCGCCTTGCCGCCGAAGGTTGCAATGTCGTAATTGGCGACATGAATGAAGAGGGCGCGGCCGATACGGCAGCGAAGATCGTAGCAAGCGGGAGCAAGGCCATTGCGTTGAAGGTTGATGTTTCGGACGAGGCCAATGTTGAAGCGCTCTTTCAAAAGGCGATGGACGTGTTTGGTCGGGTCGACGTTGTCGTCGCCAATGCGGCGATTCTGATCGCGGAACCGATTGCCGAAGCCGTTGCTGAAAAATGGCGTGCCGTGATGAATGTTAATCTTTTTGGAACATTCCTTACCTTCAAACATGCTGCCCGCATCATGAAGAAACAGGGAAGTGGCTCAATCATTGCGATCAACTCTAAGTCCGGCAAAAAGGGCAGTGCCGCCAATTCGGCATATTCTTCCAGCAAGTTCGGTGGCATTGGCCTCGTACAGAGTGTGGCTTTGGAGCTTGCCCCGCTGGGTATTCGTTGTAATGCCGTTTGTCCGGGGAATCTCCTGAGCGGGTCGCTCTGGACGGATCCTGAGCGCGGACTATTCAAGCAGTACTTGGAAGCCGGAAAGGTTCCGGGTGCCGAGAGCATCGACGACGTGAAGCAGTTTTACATGAATCAGGTTCCCCTGCGTCGCGGGTGCGAGTATGAGGACGTGAGCAACATGGTGGTGTTTCTCGCCTCGGAACTGGCGTCTTATATGACTGGCCAGGCGATCAACGTTACCGGCGGGCAAGAGATGAAATAGAGAGAAAGGCTGAAAAGCTGAAAAGGCTGAAATCTGGACCCTCCTTCGCCAAGGCTACGGAGGGCGAGAATCTAAAATAAGAGAGCTAGAGGAGAGAGATTATGGCAACACCGATTATTATGCCGAGACAGGGACAGTCCGTTGAGAGCTGTATTCTGGTTGAGTGGCTCGTGGATGTGGGTGCAACACTTGAAGAAGGTACTGCGATTGCGAGCATTGAAACCGACAAGGCCATTTTTGAAGTTGAAAGCCCCGCAGCAGGAACGCTGGTCGCACGCTTCTTTGAAGAGGGTGACGACATCCCTGTACTGTTGACCATTGCCGCATTGGGCGAGCCGGGCGAAGACGCATCCGCTCTGAAACCCGATAGTGCGGGTGGTGCTGAGGTGGCCCCAGAAGTTGAGGCGGCGCCCGTCGCTGCTCCTGTAGTGGCTGTCGCCCCTGTTGTGGGGTGCGGACAGAAGGCTGTAGGCGTTAGCCCCCGTGCTCGAAAAGCGGCTGCTGCGAGTGGTGTTGATGCTCAGATTCTTGCGGGGTCTGGTCCGGGTGGTCGCGTGATTGAACGCGATGTTCAAGCTGCCGCTGCGGGTCAGCCACGCTTGAGTGCTGCTGCACGCGACGTTGCTGCTGCCACAGGGCTGGCGGCTCCTGCGCAAGGTTCTGGACTCGGTGGCATGGTGCTGGCAAGTGATCTTGGTACGACTTCGGCCGTTGCCGCTGCTGTTGACGCCCCGGCGATTCCGACAGGCGAGCCGACTGTGGTTCCGCTGAAGGGCATTCGCAAGCTGATTGCTGGCAAGATGCATGAGTCTCTTGCCACGACAGCTCAGCTTACAATGAACATGAGCTTCGATGCCACGGGCATTTTGGCGTACCGCGCTAAGGTTAAGGCACAGGGAGAGGCTCTTGGCCTGCCGAACATTACGATCAATGACGTTGTGGCATATGCAACCGTGCAGATGCTGATGGTGTCGCCGAGTCTTAATGCCCACTTCCTTGGTGACAAAACCGTTCAGTACCCGTTTGTCAACCTCGGCATCGCAACCGATACAGAGCGTGGGCTGATGGTTCCTGTCGTACACGGCGCTAGCGAGATGTCGCTTTGCGAACTGTCTGAAGAAATTAAACCGCTACTGGCCGATTGCCAGAAGGGCAACATCAATCCAGATCTGCTCACGGGTGGCACGTTTACCATCACCAACATGGGCATGTTGGGAATCGAAAGCTTTACGCCGGTACTCAATATTCCTGAAGTGGCAATTCTTGGTGTTGGCGGTCTTTCGCTGAAGCCGGTCATGAAGGATGGCGAGGTTAAGCACGTACAGTCGATCAATCTGAGTTTGACGGTTGATCACCAGGTTGTAGATGGGGCGCCCGCTGCTCGCTTCCTGAAGACGCTGTGCATGTCTTTGGAGAACTTCGAGCTAACGCTCGCGAAATAGGAGCTGCAAGACATGAAATATGATCTAATTGTTATTGGATCCGGTCCTGGTGGTTACGTAGCTGCCGAACGGGCAGGGGAGCAGGGCAAGAAGGTTCTGCTAATCGAAAAAGGTGAGCTCGGTGGTGTCTGTATGAATTGCGGCTGCGTGCCGTCGAAGACGTTGCTTAATTCATCCAAAGTCTACTACTACGCCACCCACGGCGAAGCCTATGGGGTGAAGAGCGAGAATGTCTCGTTTGATCTGGCTGCCGTCATTGCACGAAAGAAGAAAGTCGTTGAGACCTTGCGTAAGGGCGTTGCGGGTTTGATGAAGCGTAACAAGGTGACCGTGGTGAAGGGCGAAGCCAAACTGGTTTCCAGACGGGAGGTCTGTGTTGGCGATGAGGTTTACGAGGGTGACGCTATCATGATCGCGGTTGGATCGTCGCCTGCGAAGCCGCCAATTCCGGGTATCGACAATGATTGCGTCTATGATTCTACCCGTCTGTTGGATCTTGAGACGATGCCTGAAAACCTCGTCGTCGTCGGTGGTGGTGTTATTGGCTGCGAGTTTGCCTGTTTCTTCGGCACGTTGGGTGTTCCGGTAACCGTGATTGAGATGTTGCCAGAAATCTGTCCCGCCGTGGATCCACAGATTGCCAAGATGCTGCGTCAGGAACTGACGAAGCGCAATATCACCTTCCATGTCGGTGCTCGTGTGGAGTCGATTGGTAAAGCGGATGTCACTTTCTCGGTGAAGGACAAAAAAGAAACGATCAAGGCGAGCCATGTGTTAGTTGCGACGGGCCGAACGTGCAATGTGAATGGTCTTGGGCTGGAAGACGTGAAGATTGACTTTGATCGCCGTGGCATTAAGGTCGATGACTGCTGTGCGACAAATGTCCCCGGTGTGTATGCCATTGGCGATGTGACTGGCAAGCAGTGGTTGGCGCATTCTGCCACGCGTATGGGGGAGGTCGTGGTCCACAATTTGTGCGGGCGTCCTGACCACATGCGGTATGACGCGATTCCTGGCGTGATTTATACAACACCTGAAGTGGCGACCGTGGGACTCACGGAGGCTCAGGCCAAAGAGCAGGGAATTCCGGTCAGGGTTGGCAAGATGCCGATGGCGGCGAGCGGCCGTTTTCTTGCGGAGAACGAAGGGGGTCGCGGTGTTTGCAAAGTCATTGTCCATGCTGAAACAAGTGTGCTGTTGGGTGTGCATATGATTGGCGGTACCTGTTCCGAAATGGCCTTTGGGGCGGCGGCGATGATTGAGAGTGAAATGCGCGTGAAAGAGATTGAAGAACTTGTGTTCCCGCATCCGACCGTGTCGGAATTGATTCGGGATACGCTGATTATGACGAGCCACTAAAAGGAGAGTAGACGATGCCGAAAATTCAAGTTGTTGACCCCCGAAAAGAACGTAAGCCTGGGAAGCTCAAGTTTCCGCCTGTGCCGCTGAATGCCTATACGGGTACTGTAGCGCAAGAACTTAAGTCCTTGGGCAAAGATGCTGTTGTTGGCATGCTCGAAGACATGATGTTGATTCGTGAGTTTGAATTCATGATCAACGAAATCAAGACGGCCGGTGTTTATCAGGGTATGGAATATAATCATCCTGGACCGGCCCATTTGTCGATGGGTCAGGAAGCGTCTTCTGTAGGACAGGCCTTCTACCTCAACGTCGAAGACCATATATTTGGTTCACATCGCTCACATGGCGAGATTCTGGCCAAGGGTATGTCTGCTATCCGTAAACTGGATGACGAGACGCTGATGGACATCATGAAGACCTTTATGGATGGAGAGTGTCTCGCGATTGTAGAGAAGCACGTGAAGACCAATTCCGTTAAAGAACTGGCACGTCAATTCCTCGTCTATGGCGCACTGGCTGAAATTTTTGCCCGCAAGCCTGGCTTTAACCGGGGTTTGGGCGGCTCTATGCATGCGTTTTTTACGCCGTTTGGTATCTACCCTAATAACGCCATCGTGGGGGGATCGGCCGATATTGCTGCTGGCGCCGCACTGTACAAGAAGGTGAATCAGAAAGACGGCATCGTGGTCGCTAATATTGGCGATGCGTCCATGGGGTGTGGCCCGGTTTGGGAAGCGCTTAACTTTGCTGCGATGAGTCAGTTTGATACGCTCTGGCCGGAAGATCGTAAGGGCGGCTTGCCGATCATCTTCAACTTCATGAACAACTTCTATGGTATGGGTGGTCAGACGGCTACCGAGACGATGGGGTATGACGTTATGGCGCGTATGGGTGCAGGCGTGAATGCTGATGCCATGCATGCAGAGCGTGTTGACGGGTACAACCCGCTGGCCGTGGCTGACGCTATCAAACGTAAGATGGAACTCATCAAGACGGGCAAAGGGCCTATACTGTTGGATACGTTGACCTATCGCTATTCTGGCCATTCGCCATCAGATGCCTCTTCCTACCGTGGTAAAGAAGAGATGGATCTCTGGGAATCGCAGGACTCTATTGTCTGGTTTAAGAGTGAACTCAAGGCTGCTGGTGCTTTGGATGAAGCGGATATAGATTCGATTCAAACGGATCTGGTGGGTGTCATATCAAATGCGATGAAGCTGGCGATAGATGACAAGGTGTCGCCGCATATCGAGCCGAATTTCATTGAGGACGTGATGTTTTCGAACAACACGAAGCTATCGCTCGATGATCGCGAACCGGAACTTCTGGATGCGGGTGAGGAGAATCCTCGCGTGAAACAGCTATCCCGCCGTTCTCGTAAGGGCATTGTTGATGGCAAGCCCGTTGCGAAGAACAAAGTGTTCCAGTATCGTGATGCGATTTTCGAAGCGACCCTACACCGCTTCAAAGAAGATCCTACGATGATTGCATATGGTGAAGAGAACCGCGATTGGGGTGGGGCGTTTGCCTGCTACCGTGGTTTAACCGAAGCGCTGCCTTACCACCGTTTGTTCAACTCGCCAATCTCCGAAGCGGCGATTGTGGGTACGGGTGTCGGTTATGCACTTGAAGGTGGCCGCGCCATGGTAGAGCTGATGTATTGCGACTTCCTGGGTCGAGCTGGTGACGAAGTCTTCAATCAGATGTCCAAATGGCAGAGTATGTCAGCCGGTATCCTTGAGATGCCGCTGGTGCTCCGTATCTCTGTGGGCTCCAAGTATGGCGCTCAGCACTCGCAGGATTGGAGTGCGCTCGTGAACCATATCCCAGGGTTGAAGGTTGTCTTCCCGGTGACACCATACGATGCCAAGGGAATGCTCAACGCCGCTCTAAGCGGAACCGACCCGGTTATCTTCCTCGAAAGCCAGCGTCTATATGATATTGGCGAACTGTTCGAGGATGAAGTCCCAGAAGGCTACTACGAAGTGCCTCTAGGCCCGCCCGCAAAGCGTCGTGATGGTGACGACGTCACGATCATCACGATTGGGGCTACGCTCTACCGCGCACTGGAAGCCGCAGATACGCTGAAAGAGAAGTATGGCATGAGCGCAGATGTTTGGGATTGCCGCAGCATTAACCCGCTGGACTACGAGCCACTGGTGGAGTCCATCAAGAAGACGGGGCGTGTGGTTCTATCCTCCGATGCTTGTGAGCGTGGATCTGTGATGCAGACCATCGCAGCCAACCTGTCGCAGATGGCATTTGATTACCTTGATGCACCACCCGCTGTGGTTGGATCACGCAACTGGATCACCCCGGCTTACGAGATAGAAGATGCATTCTTCCCGCAAGTAAGCTGGATTCTGGATGCGATCCACTCGCAGCTTGTGCCGCTTGAAGGACACGAAGTCACCAGCAACCAGACGGCTGCTGAAAAGATTCGCCAGAACCGTCTGGGTGTCTAAGGCGTCTTTAGACGATAACTGAATACAGCAACGCTCCGGTTGGGATTACCCCGCCGGAGCGTTTTTTTGTATTTTACTCTGTGTTCCCCCAAGTAACCAGTGGTGCAACGCTTGTTGGGTGTTCCTTTGTTATTGCGAGTACAGAGCCTCTACAGTCCTTTTTGTCTCTTGACCTCGCTTCTAATGAACGACTTCTGAGATGGTTGCCATAGAAGGCATTCATTGATTGTAAAGGACAATGGAAAGAGAACCTGCATTGTCATCATATCCGCTATCCTCGATGCGCAGAATGAGCGGTGCCCCCGTGCCGACTATATCATACCCATAGGTGTGCGGTTCCAAATAGCTTTTATCGGCTTTACGTGTGATACCGTCGATGGACAGGAAACTTCTCGGTACAAATTTGGGGTCGTCATTTTCCTCATGCTGGGCATCTGCTTGGGTGCCTGTTTCTCCCTGATCGTATTGAAATACACCGCTAGCGACCAAGTGGTAGTCTTCCCCCTGCTTGAGGACTTTTTCGGATCGGACGTCATCCCCATTGGCTGGCACGGTTAGCTTCTCCAACCAAGTACGTGCGGGGATCTCGTCGATCAGATAGCTGTTCG
The DNA here is from genome assembly GCA_964576795.1 of uncultured Victivallales bacterium. Classification (GTDB taxonomy): domain Bacteria; phylum Verrucomicrobiota; class Kiritimatiellia; order UBA8416; family UBA8416; genus JABGOW01. Next base: position 887 of record CAZNWT010000057.1, on the reverse strand, counting down.
GGTCGTCCCAGTCGATTCGGCCATGATTCGAAATATGGATGGGTCCCATATAGTTGTCTGCGTCTACGGTGTGGATCACCTTTCCATCGAGGGCGATGATCTCCACGACGGTATAGGTGTGCAGGCTGCCGAACCCGGCGTTCCATCCGCTCCGGGTTCCAACCCGAGCTCCACAATTGGCAAATTCTCCATTGGCCTGCATAGACTGGATCACATAAGAGGCTTCGATGGCCCGGCTTCTGCTGGCCTCGACACAGGACTCACCGCCCAAAACTCGGTTCGGAAGGGTGTCTCGGGGGCCAGTGCCCTTAATTCTTTCCCTGATTTTGTTCTTGAAAGTTTCCAATGGAAACGAAGAAGTGGGCTGCGGGGCTGCCTTGCCCAACACACCGACAGCCTGCATCCGGGTCTGTGCGCCGGCCGGGGATGAGAAAAGGTGTATGAGTGCCAGGCTGCCAATGAGAATCGTTCGAGTCGGGTGCAAGGTCATGGTTCAATATCCTTTCGTATATAACGTGTAAAGTCTCATTCTCTTTTAGTCGCAACGTGTCCTGTTTCAGTTTATCCTGCCAATTCAGGAGGTGAACGCTATCTGGTTATCCTGCTGATTTGGCAGTCATGATAGATTCGATTCAATATCCCGTTCCAAGAATCTCTCAATTCCATCGTCCGCTGTCAAACGTGCAAACACTTACACACTTTAGCCGGCTCTGCATCGGCAGTCTAATATGTTTAGAAAGCAGTGCTAACGTGGATGCCAGTGTCTCAATTGGTTACAGGGAAACCTGTGGGGCTATTGCGGGAGCAGGCACGGCAGCCTGTTATGATTTACCGTAACCGTTCACGGGATCCAGTTCGACCTATGAACAAGCTCAGATTGTTCGAGG
>CAZNWT010000056.1:0-28921 GCA_964576795.1 uncultured Victivallales bacterium | reverse complement strand
TCGCCTATGAGGCGACTACGTACATCTCTTGGCATACCAGATGAAATACCCCTGGGGGGGCGCCAAGAGCTTTGATCTTGATCTCGACATCGGTATGGATGATTTCATGCTTGGTGGTGATGCTTTGTTGGCACCGTCCGATCTTGGTTTAGTAAGTGCGGCGAGCTCGTATTTGGAGCAGAAACAGGCCGCTGAAGTGCATCGCCAAAAATTGCTGGATCAGATTAAAGAGAAGGGCTCATCTCAAGCAGAAATTCAGGAGCTTCGGGATCAACTGCTTGCAGCAGGTCTTACTGAAGCGGATTGGCAAGACCTCTTGTCAGCGAGTGGAGTTTCTCAAGGGGGGCAAGCGTCTCGCCCGTCGGGTTCGGATGATCGTGCGTCGGAGAAGCTGCAAAAGCTGCTTTCGGAGGTAGATGCTCTGACCGAGCGCGGTGCAGTAACGGCATCTGGTGAGAGTACAAGCGTTATGTCCAGCATCTTGGATGCCATTGGTAATGAAGTGCAGCGCATTTCGGCAGAAACGACTGAGCATGTTGACTCACTGGCTGATAAGGTGGATGCGGATCGCGAGACCGTATCCCATATAGAGGAAGAGGCCCGAGCTCACGGGATTGGGCTTAGTCTTTCCCGTGATGAGCTTCTTGCAAGCCTCTCGGAGATCAATCAGGAACTGGCGCAGCCCTTAACTGCCGCCACGGCTGTTATAGATATGCTTGGGGGTGGAACGCTGGGAGACGTAAGCGATGCCCAACGCGATGTGTTGGCGGTTGCCTCTGAAGGTATGAATCGTTTGGGAGAGCTTGTCGCCTATCTGACTCGGATCTCGGGCGTTCCGGATACGCTTTCTCCAGACCGTCAGATCTTGGATGATGCGTATGGCACACCAAACGCGTTGATCTGATGACGGTTTTTGGGCTCTTCACGGAAATGTGTAGTCCGTGCTGCCTGACGAGTATCAAGAGAGACCAAAGGTCGAGACTGCCTCAGCTCAGGCACTCTCTTTGAGCAACTGCGTCGGGACGCCACAGTCCACCTGGTTGTGAAGCATAAGTTGACTGCATGGTGGACGCCCGACCTCCGGACGGCGCTGATCAAGTCAGAGAGCCTGAACCTACATCCGGTAGCTGCACGCTTCAGTGAAGAAACTTTTTTGACTATTATCCTTCAATGTCCAACGCTTCACGCAAGACGTAAGGAAGAATGCCTCCGTGGCGGAAGTATTCTACCTCGATAGGCGAGTCGATTCTGCAGAGCGTTTCAAACTGTTTTGTGTCGCCATCGCCTGAGACCGTTACCGTCAGGAGTTTGCCCGGTGTAAGCCCCTCTTGGATGCCATCCACATGGTAATGCTCGTGTCCCGTGAGCTTGAGGGATTCGGCATTTTGTCCTTCCACAAATTCCAGTGGAAGAATTCCCATTTCGACAAGGTTACTGCGATGAATCCGTTCGTAGCTTTCTGCAATGACGGCTTTTACTCCGAGTAGAGACGTGCCTTTGGCTGCCCAGTCGCGGGAAGAGCCCGCGCCGTACATCTTGCCAGCGATGATCACGAGCGGGGTCTTTGATTCGGCATACCGCATGGCGGCATCATAGATGGTCATCTCTTCGCCAGAGGGGTGATAAAGTGTCTGTCCTCCCGTTTCGCTGACGAGCTTGTTGCGAAGCCTGATGTTTGCGAATGTTCCGCGGAGCATGACGTTATGGTTGCCGCGTCGTGACCCAAAGGAGTTGAAGAGTGCGGGGTCGACTCCCTTTTCAGCAAGATACAAGCCAGCGGGACCGGTCTTTTTGATGTCTCCAGCCGGGGAGATGTGGTCTGTTGTAACGAAATCCCCGAAGTAGCCCAGAACCCGCGCTTCTGAAATGTCGGTTAAGGGGAGGGGTGCTTCCAGGGCTCCGTCGAGCCATGGCGGATTTTGAATATATGTCGATTCGGTATCCCACTCATATACGGCATCGTCACCGGCCGGAAGCGCATTCCACGGGGGCATCGAGTTATAGACATCGCCATAGCGCTCGCGATAGAGCGCTGGGTCGCTTGCTATTTCAAGGTAGCTCTGAATCTCTTCTGCGGTCGGCCAGAGATCCTTTAGAAACACTGGCTTACCATCATTTCCTGTTCCGATAGGATCATTGATGAGATCGCTATCCACGCAACCTTTAAGTGCATAAGCCAGCACCATCGGTGGAGAGCAGAGGTAGTTTGCCTGCGTCAGCGGGTGGACACGCCCTTCGAAATTGCGATTTCCACTCAGCGTAGCGGCGACGACAAGATCCTCCCTTAAAATGGCATCGCTCACGTCTTCAGCCAAGGGGCCGCTGTTGCCGATGCATGTGGCACATCCATAAGCCGCGATGTTAAAACCGAGTTGCTCCAAGGGTTTCAATAAGTCCGCCTTACTGAGGTAGTCTTCGGCAATTTGTGAGCCCGGAGCAAAACTAGTTTTTACATATTCAGGTACGGACAGACCCCGGGCAACAGCCTTTTTGGCGAGGATTCCAGCGCCGATGAGCAGGCTTGGGTTCGAGGTGTTTGTGCAGCTTGTGATGGAGGCAATGACGATTGATCCATGCCGGAGCGTTCCTTTTCCAGGGATCTCAACCGTTTTTCCCAAGGCGGCCGAATCTAAGCCAAAGCCACGTGCATCTGGGGTTTTCGTGAGATCATCTAGAAAGGCATGATGCAATTGGCCGACGGAAATTCGATCCTGGGGGCGCTTGGGGCCTGCCACTGAGGCTTCGACGCTACTAAGGTCGACTTCCATGACATCTGAGTAGAGGCAGGACTCGTTACCTGTTCGAAAGAGTCCCTGCTCTTTGCTATAACGCTCTACGAGATCAACGTGAGCCTCGTCGCGTCCTGTCATTCGCAGGTAGTCCAGCGTGGCATTGTCGATCGGGAAGAATCCCATTGTGGCACCATATTCTGGAGCCATGTTGGCAAGGGGGGCGCGGTCGGCAAGAGAGAGTGTATCAAGCCCGGGTCCGAAGTATTCAACAAAGTGTCCGACAACGCCCTTTTCGCGTAGTATTTGCACGAGGGTCAGAGCCACGTCAGTGGCCGTAACCGTGGGACCCATTTCTCCAACGAGATGGACGCCGGTGACGATGGGTGAGAGAATGGGGATGGGTTGTCCGAGCATGGCGGCTTCTGCCTCAATACCCCCAACGCCCCAGCCGAGAACGCCCATGCTATTGACCGTTGGTGTGTGTGAATCGGTTCCAACGAGTGTGTCGGGGTGTGCGATGGCATCGGATCCTTTTCCAGAGACCATGACGCAGTGTGCCAGAAGTTCCATGTTGATCTGGTGGCAGATTCCCAGACCAGGAGGTAGGACGTTCAGGGTTTTGAATGCATTTTGTCCCCACCGGAGAAAAACATAGCGTTCCTGATTTCGTTTGAACTCCATGTCTATATTTTGTTGGAGGGCACCGCTGCAGCCCGCCACGTCAAGCTGTACGGAGTGGTCAATAATCAGATCAACGGGGATAGAGGGCTCAATCAGCGCAGGATCTTTTCCCCCTCGATGTGCGGCTGTTCGGAGGGCTGCTAGATCGACAACGCAAGGCACTCCCGTGAAGTCTTGTAGCAAGACACGCGCTGGCATATAGGGAAACTCGCGCCGTTTCGCTTCGGGTGTCCAGCGGGCAAGTGCTGTTGCATGTTCTTCCTCAAAGGCGAGATGATTCTGCATTCGAATCATTTGCTCCATGAGGACTTTCACAGAAAAAGGAAAGCTTGAGATGGCCCCCAAACCCTGTTCCTCCAGTGCTGCGAGGCTGTAGAATCCGACCGTGTTCCCTGCGCTTAGCCGCAGTTCTTTTCGTGCAAAATTAAATGGGTTCATGGATGCTCCTTCGTTTTTTACAGGGACAGGAGTGTAGTGAGAATGGGTCGAAACAAAAAGCAGAAATCGAATTCAGGTTAGCTATGGGTTCAGGATTGTTCTGAAGATGCTTCGAATTGAGCCCAAGCGGTAGGGCTTCTTCAGAAATCCGGGTGGGTGGGAATCCTGAACTTCGTCGACCTCGTTTTGCTTATTGTAGCCGCTTGAGAGTACGATGGGGATCTCAGCATCAATCTCTCGAATTTTTTGATACGCTTCGAACCCGCCAAGTATTGGCATGGTGAGGTCGAGTAGTATGGCATCAAATCGTCCTGAATATTCTTTGAACATGGCGAGGGCTTCACTGTCGTTGTTAACAGTAATCACCTCAAATCCGATATTCTCAAGCATCATCTTGGCAACATTGCGAACCGTCTCTTCGTCATCAGCGACTAGAACTATACCGCTTCCGTGCCACGTGTCTGACGTGGAATCTTGGTTGGTTTGTTTGAGTACCTCTCCGCTGGTTGTGGGGATATAAACCGTAAATGTGCTGCCCTTGCCCGGTTCGCTTTCGAGTGAGATGGCGCCTTTGTGGCTACGGATAATACCCATAACGGCAGCAAGACCTAACCCTCTTCCTGTAAACTTCGTGGTAAAGAAGGGATCAAAAACGCGCGCGCGTGTAGCCTCGTCCATACCGCTTCCTGTGTCGGAAACTTTAGCAAAGACGTATTCTCCGGCTGGGAGATGTCCCCCGAGGCAGGTGTCCTTGAAGTCGGAGGTGCTTCGGTGGGCGGATCCGGTGGTTAGCGTGATATCACCAGCATTATCCTCAAGAGCGTTGGAGGCGTTGACAATGAGGTTCATGATAACTTGGCGGATCTGTGTGGTATCACATTTGATTGGAGGGATCTTTTGATCAACGTTCAGATGCAACGTGGCCATTTTTGATATGGATACATCAAAAAGCCCCCTCATCTCCTCTGCGATTCGAGTGAGACTCACGGTTTCTACGATAAACTTTCCCTTGCCGGAATAGGCCAGAAGTTGATTTGCAAGATCGGCAGCACGTTGGGCGGATGCGATGACCTCTTCGATGTCGTTCCGAGCCGGTGCATCTTCTGCCAGATGTGTGAGCGCCAAATCGGCATGCCCGAGCATGCCCATAAGTAAATTGTTGAAGTCGTGTGCAATGCCTCCCCCCAGAACTCCTAAACTTTCTAACTTCTGTGTTTGCTGCATTTGCATTTCGATCTTCCGCCGCTCATCTTCTGCTTTTTTCTGCTCCGTGATGTCAAGGGAGATGCCGCCAATCATCGTGCGCCCCTGGGTTTGCGCTGGTATGGGGAACTTATAGGTCAGCATGGCGTGAACCCCGTCCTTGCGTGTCATTCGCGTCACATAGCGAATGTCTCGCCCCTCTTCGAGAACGCGTTTGTCCGACATAGAAAATTGCTCGGCCAACTCCGAAGGAAAGAGATCAAAATCGGTTTTCCCCATGCTTTCCTTAATACTCCAGCCGTAAAACCGTTCGTAGTATGAGTTCATGTAGACGTGTTTGCCATCGGCGTCTTTAACAAATGCACACCCCGGCAGATAGCGCATGAAGAGCTCGAATCGCTCTTCGCTCTCTTTTAACGCATCCTCAGTTTTGATGCGCTCTGTGATGTCTCGCATCAGGATTACAGCTCCTGGCTGTCCCTCGATGGTTCCGGTGATGATCTCAAGAGGGAAGGCGCTGCCATCATGTCGTTTGCCGGAGGCGTAGCCGACATGAAACCCAAACTCATCAAGCCGGTTCGCAATCTCTCCCTTTTCGCCCGTCAGGCGGCGGTCGTAGTAGAGGGTATCGGTTGACTTGCCCAGCAGCTCTTTTGCCTTGCACCCAAACATGGCTTCGATCTGTCCAGAGCACATGGTGATAACACGTCTGCGATTTATGACGACGATGGAATCGGGACTGATGCTTGAGAGCACGCGCTCGAGTTCCCGGTTATGGATGATAGTATACTTCCATTGGCGGTAGGCGATCCACAGCAGCGCAAGCAGCCAGAAGAAGAGAATGTTTGTAAGCGACTCGACAACAGGAAATTCAGTGTAGGCCTCGAAAAAGTCTTTGAGTTGTGTGAAAAGCGATGAGGTGAGGCGATAAGCAGTGAGCACGAAAATGATAGAAATGGCAATCCAGAGATGGACGGTCTCTTTTCCTGTCTCGCTCGAACTTACGGTCATGTTTTATTTCCGGAGCATGCTATATCGTGAATCATGCGCGCATGATACACATGCGGACTGGAACGTGTCAACGTCGTCGCCCTGATTTTGGGCTCTTCTGTTGTTTTGAGGAGTTTCGTGCAGGGCTCTGTTTTCGCAGGCAAATATTGCATCTGGAGTCGCTGCAATGTTGACACGTCTCACAATCGGAGCAGGGGTGCTTTTTGTCGGATAAGCGTTTTGCATCTGGTACGTAGACAAGTCCATCGACACCATCCATTTCAATGAAGGGCATGGGTTGATTCCTTACATTCCTGATTGACAAGGCGTTAAACGGCGTCGTGTTTCATCCGAGTTTGAATGATTTTATGGTGAACCATGAAGATGATGCTAGCCACCAGCAATCCCATTCCACAGAGCATAATCATGTGCGGAATGATCAGCTCGTGTACGAGCGTTCGAACCGTGATTTCTTTATACAGCGGGACGTTGTGCAGAAAGCGGAGCGTTTGTGTGCAGCCGCCCACTAGCATAACAACCCCTATGGCGATGAGGGTGGACCATATTGTCATAACTTTCTGAACTGTTGTGCGAATGCTCATCATTACTTTCCTTCTGTTCATGTTTAAGTATATCACAACAGGAGTGGGCTTCCAGCACTTTTGATCCTGCGCTTTTTGCTTGGTTTGTGATGGAGCCGCTCCTATAGTGTGTCGGTCACGGTTGGCGACAAGCTCTGTGTCTGTTGTTGGATAGCAGAAAAAGGGGGGTGTTATGAACGCGCATATCAGCAAACTAATGTATTCCGTACTCGTGGTTGCCAGTCTTTCAACCGCGGCTTTTGCTCAGGATGCCCGCCCCGCTTCAGATAAGCTCCGCGTTAGGAAAATTATAGGGCTGGGCAGTAAGGCTCGCGTTTTTACGCCGACATACACCACCGACGTTGGTCGCGGTGTTGAACGTGCTCAAGAGTGGCTGGCTGTGACGTTGACGTACGACACGGCACCAGAGTGGATTGATGAGCTGTTGATCCAATTCCACGTTTTAGCGAAGCGGCCTGATCCCAAAACTCCGAAAAACCTCTATTCATTGTACAAAACAGCGGTTCGGTACGTAGATATTGAAGCGGGACGGAAGCATATGGCGACCACATACCTTCGCCCTTCCGCCATCGTCCGATATGGCGAAGCGGTTGCTGTTGCGGCTGTAGTTACCCTAGATGGTGCTGTTGTGGCTGAAGTCAGCGACGAATCCATGCAGCTCCCAGAAAAGTGGTGGAAGAATCCGTTGGTGACGGATAGCGATGCTACAACGATACGGGATGGCTATTTGCTCGACCGATCAAAGTCTCCCTGGGCGCTGATCAACACTGACGATTACGAGGTCATTAAGTAGTGGCAATGTTTGATAATGATAGAATTCTGGCGCTTGATTTGGGGGCCAGCAAAATTGTCCTTGCGGAATTCCATATTTCCAAGAACGGAGGGTTGGAGCTGTTGCGCTATGGAATCAACCCTACGGGGGCTGATACCAAGAGCGAGAGTGATAAGCTTGCGTATATTGTCACCGCAATTTCCGACATTATGCGAGAGCAGGGGATTCGCCCCGCGCCCATGTTGATGACGGTATCTGGCCAAGCCGTCTTTCCGCGCTTCGTCAAGCTTCCTCCAGTAGGGCGCGACAAGCTCAAGCAGATCGTCCAATATGAGGCCGAGCAGAACGTTCCTTTCCCCATTGACGAGGTGGTTTGGGATTATCAGCTGATTGGCGGCGATGAAGGCGAAATGAACGTCATGTTGGTGGCGGTCAAGATTGAGAACATCAAGCGCCTTACCGATTGCGTTCAGGCGGCGGGGCTGGAGCCTGAAATTGTAGATGTTGCGCCGATGGCCCTCTATAATGCGGTTCGGTTCAACTACCCCGATCTGGATGTCTGTACCATGGTTTTGGATATGGGTGCGCGTTCATCCAACCTTGTTTTTCTCGAGCATAATCGCATTTTTAGTCGCAGCATTCCGGTTGCCGGGAATACCATTACGCAAGAGCTCATGAAGGAGTTTGATGTCACGTTTGAGAAAGCCGAGGAGATTAAACGTGAACATGGCTTTGTGGCATTCGGGGGGGTGTATGCGGGACCGGATAATGAGACTGCCGAACGTGCCTCTAAGATCATCCGTTCGGTTCTAACGCGCTTGCATGCAGAGGTGAATCGCTCAATCAACTTCTACCGAAGTCAGCAAGGGGGTGGTACACCTGCCGTTGTGTTGTTGACAGGTGGTTCTTCGGTGATTCCGCACGTTGACACGTTCTTTCGCGATAAATTAAAGGTTGATGTTGAGTATCTCAATCCGTTTGCGAATGTTGCGGTTTCTGAGACGATTGACGCTGATCAAGTCAATCAGGATTTGCAGAATCTTGGTGAAGTTGTTGGGTTGGCTTTGCGTCGTGCGCTAGCATGCCCCGTAGAAATTAACCTGATGCCTCCAGATCTTGTAGCGCGAAAAGTATTTCGCCGTCGGCAGCCCTTCTTTGCTATGTCCGCCGTTGGTGTTGTGCTGGCGATGCTTTGTTGGTGGGTCTACTTCCATCGCATGGGTCTTATGTTTGCGGAGCGTGTGGCCTCCGTCCGTACAGAGGTGAAGGCATTTGAGTCGCTGAAGACAAAGTTGAAGCATGCGGCGGCAGAGCGCACCACGGCCGTCAAGCGCTTGGACACAGTCTCAGATGTGATAGCAATCCGTACCCGCTGGAGTGAGATTCTGAATGCCATCCAGAGCTGCATGCAGGAGGGGATGTGGGTTGTGGAGTTAACGCCTCGTGTAAGTGGAAGCACGATTAAACAGATTTCCCTGACGGTACAGGGATTTTCAGATCGCTTAGAAGATACCGAAGCGGGGACGGCAACGGAGCGGTTTCGTAACCGCTTGCGTGCGACGCCTCTGTTTGGCGAAAAATCCGATATTTCCAGCGAAATGGCCGTGGGATCGGGGTATCTTCGTAAATTTACGATTAATCTCGAACTGGATTCCCCTTTGTCGACGAAGTAGATTCATATGAAGACATCCAAAATAATCATTTTAGTAGGCTGTGCGGTTGGTGGGGTGTTGTTTCTGATTGCGGGCTTCATGCTTTATCGTGGCATTGACCGCTTCTACACATCCAAAGCCGAACTGGAAAAAGTGAAGGGGGACTTGTCGCGTTATTATAAAGCTCCCATCTTTCCTTCCATAGAAAATGTTAAACAAGAACTTGAGAATGCGCGGCAGGTGGATGCCTGGTTTGATGGTCTAATGGCAACACTTTGCGAAGGTAATGTAAATAGTGACGAGCGAAGCCCGTCCAAGTTTATTGGCATTTCTGAGGTCGTACGGAAACGCCTTGTTAGTGAGGGGCAGAAGGCGGGAACTGAGTTGCCGACCCCTGCGCAGAGCTTTGCTTTCGGCTTTGATCGCTATTCGGGGACGGGTGCACTTCCGAAGCCTCAGGATGTTCCCCGTCTGATGGAACAACTTGTGATCATCAACCGCCTGAGTCTTGTTATGTTCAAGAATCGAGTCAAATCCATTTCCAGCATTACGCGCGATACGTTTGAAGATGCACCATCCAAGGACAACACCGCTGCGGAGGAGAGTCATTCTCGTCGTCGGGGTGGCAGGCGCGGAGACGATACACCATCCACAGTCAATTCACAAAAAAAAGCTGGCATCATTGGTGAGAATGCGCTGTTTGCTAAGCTGCATTTTGTCTTTGAATTTCGGGCTAAGGAGAGTGCGTTGGTTTCCATCCTGAATGCACTTTCAGCCCATCCCATGTTTATTGTTGTCACCTCGCTTTCGGTTTCAAAACCATCGCCGGAGCTTGTTCCCACGTTGGTGATCCCTGACGCAGATCGAACCGCTCTGTCAGAGTTTGGTGAGACCCATGCGGCAGAAGCGACTGCTCCGCCGTCGAATCTGGGGCCAAATTTCCCCATCTGCGGTATCAAGATGGAGATACCGATGGACGTTCGTCTCGAACTCGATGTCTACAAATTCAGGGAGGTCGACGTTGATTCTGGGGATTGATCAATTTGGTGCGCGACTCAAGGAGCAATATGACAAGGTCATTGCCTTTGTGGTGTTATTACTACTGCTGTCGTCACTACTCTATCTTGGTGTCAAAGTCGGGTTGATTCGACAGATGCAGATGGATTTTGATGGATGGCTTCGCAGCCGTTGTCCATTGCACCCCAATGCTGTCGTGGTTGAACCCGATGTCTTCCGCGCTGGAAAGCAGGCGTTGAGCCAGCCCTTTCAGCTGCCAGAGTCGTCCGAAACGAATGGGTTTATGTTTGTGCCCGAAACGCGATTCAACTGTCGGGAATGCCGTTTGCCGGTTTATATTGATGCCAAGGAGTGTCCCTTCTGTCACGCTGAGGTAGCCCCCCCCACACCTCCTAATCCGAATGCGGATGACGATGGTGACGGGATGCTTACGGGCTGGGAGAACCGTTACGGACTAGATCCTTTCGACCCTAATGATGCTGAAAAAGACAATGATGGTGACGACTACAGTAACTTGATTGAATTTAAAGAGGGGTTTGATCCCACGGATCCAAAAAGTCATCCGGCTGCGGTTGAAAAGCTCCACCTCGTGAACATCACCGGAGAACGATTTGCATTGCTTCTCAAAAGTCGGCTCAAAACACGTTCCGGAGACAAATTTGCGATTAATTATCGACTTCCGTCTGGCGAGACAAAAACCGATTTTGTTAAAATTGGTGAGACGATCGCTGGATTCAAGGTTACCAACTATGAAGAGAAGGGACGGATGGTCGAGGTTCCCTTCAAACATCGTGAGGATGTGTCTGAATTAACGCTCATGACGAAAGATGATGAGCCGATTGTTCTTGTTATGAGAAAGGCCCGGTTACATGTTGAGCTTACAGCCCACCTTTCTTTGTCATTACCAGATGGCACGATCAAAGTTCAGACGGTCAAGAAAGATGCAACGTTCAAGATCGATGGAGCTTTGCATAGGGTTATTGCCATTGACGTTGCCAAAGGCCATGTGGTAATACGAGACGAACGTAACAAGAGAGAAATTGTCGTAGAGCGTGCCGTTGCGCCGAGTGCAGATGCACTTGGTAAGTAGGCGGCATACAGAGCTGTTAAGCGGAATTTATCGCATAGGAGATTCGCCACATGAATGGGATTTTTAAGCACGTTTGGCTGATGGCCGTGATAGTGCTTGTTGTTGGATGGGGAGCGGTTGCTCAGGACGGCATTGACGAAGACAGCTTGCTTGCAATGGAGGATCTGACTCTGTCTGACGCTGTTGAGGGGGATCTTCCGGTTGCTGAAAGTGGTGATGATGATCTTCTGGCAGAGTTACTTGCTGGCGGAGATGATAGTGAACTTGAAGCTGTTCCAGCGACAGAGGCTCTTCCTGAAGCGCTTCCAGATGAGGCTTTCGGGCTGGATGAGCCAATGGCCGATGAGCCTGACTTTGTAATTGAAGAGCTTCCTGCTGAAGACCTTGCATCAACTATTGAGGGCATAGACGCTGCACCGGCTGCTTTCGAAGTTGAAGCGTCTGCCCTTTTTGAAGTGCTTCCTGCTGAAGATCTTGTGTCAACAAATGAGGACGTGGACGCTGCCCCCGCTGCTTTTGAATTTGATGATACAGGGGATGCTCTTGCTGCACGGGAAGTGGGAATGGATGTGGCACCTCTGCCTCCGGGGGAGACCATTTCTGACGATCTTGACCTTGGGGCTGCTATCGAGGAACTTGGTCTCCCCGCCGCTGAACCCGAGGTGTCGGTGGATGCAACGCCACTTGCAGAGAGTGTTGATGTTGCAATGCCCCCTGTCGAAACAGACTCGTTGGATGATCTTCTGGGTGAATTGGCTGGTGAGGAGCTGACCGCTGACATGCCGTTGGAAGAGGAGGTTGATCTTCTTTCAGATTTGGACGGTGATATGCCCGCAGTAGTGGATCTGCCGATTGAGGAAAAAGGGCTTGATGGAACGTTAGATGACCTTGCTGACGCTCCAGAGCCGGATCTCGATCTTAATTTTCTTGCCGGCGATCTTGAGCTCACCGACGATGTCGTTGAAAGTCCGGTTGTTATTGAGATGCCCGAAGTCGTTGAGCAACCCACCACGCCAGAGACGCTAGTTGAGATAGTCGAGGAACCCAAACAGGAAGCATATGTTGACGACATGGCTCTCGACAAGGATTTGTTCGAGGATTTAGTGAACGAAGCGGAAGGTGATGTTGCAGCTGGAGACGCTGCATTAACTGAGGATGCAGGTGGTGTTCGTAGGGATCCTGCTCTTGATATGTCCCCTCCTTCATCTGTCATTGAAGATTTAGCAGCAGATGCCGAAGCGAATTTGGGATTACCTGTTCAGACGATGCCAGGACCTCCGTCCTTTATGGATATGCCCGACACGGATGCCGTTCCAGCTGAGGTCAAGGTGGTCAAGCCGCGTTCGCCAGCCCCTGTTCGACTAACGGGCAAGGCTGCTAATGTTGCTGCATTTGACATGGCGGAACGGTTGAAACGCATTGCGGGTGAAGCTCACGGTGTTGAAAGTCTTCAGAATGCCGAGAAGGCGCTTGCCGGGCGAAACTATTTACGTGCCATTGGTCTATTTGATGAGGCGATTGAGTATTTACCACGCCGTCCGGAATTTGATGAAATGCGAACGCGTGCTCGCGAGGGTCTGGGGGGTTCCTATTATCTTCGTGCTCTCTCACTTGAGCGCATGAACGAACTGGAATCGGCTGTTGCGGCGGCCCGCAATTCTGTGAAGTATGACTATAGCCGTGGCGAATCTGCCGTGAAGCGAATTCAGTCCAAAATTGATGCGCCCCCCCCCGAGCCGGAGCCAGAACCGATCAACCGTTGGGATATGCCTGAGTTCACCCAAACTCAGGATCAAATTGCCGAGTGGTTGAGGCGTGGACGTCAAGCTTATCTTACTGGTGAGTATGACGGTGCTATTTTGGCTTTTGAATCCGTTCTTGCCCGTGATCCAGAAAACAAAGAAGCTATCCGCCTTATGCGAAGCGCTGCACAGAAGCAGTATGACCGTTCCTCTGCAGAGTTAGATGCCACGCGAACGCGCATGATTTCAGCGGTTCGCGACACGTGGAATCCACGGCAGTATGGTCTTCATGAAGCTCCTACGGATTCAAAAATAAATGTGGAAACGAAAACCAGTAAGGCAAATGTTGACCGCGAGCGAATTATACAGAAAATGACCCAAATCCGCATCCCTGAAGTGGACTTCCGTCAGGCGAATATTCGCGATGTTGTTGATTTTCTGCATAGTCAGAGTGTTGAATTTGATCCCTCTGAAAATCCTGATGCGCGTAAGGGAGTGAACATTATCCTTAAGCTGGACGAAACCTCCGGTGGTGGTGCTACAGAAGACCTCGCTCCCCTTGATCCCTTTGCGGCTCCTTCTGATGCCTTTGGTGGTGGTGCGGGGGCGGGTGGTGACGAAACGCTGGTGACCTTCAGCGCTCTTGATATCACACTTAAAGAAGCACTCGATATTGTGGTGGACGTTTCTGGTCTGAAATATCGTATTCGGGGCAGCGTGGTTATTATCCTACCTAAGAATGCTGCGGAGGGTGAAATCGAGCATCGCATGTATGATGTTCTGTCCACTGCAATCACCCGACTTCAGGATCTTAGTAGGGCCGTGTCCTCAGATAATAATCGTGGTAGCGGAGAATTTCAGGCGCTTGAGAGCGATGGTTCGGGGGCTGGAGAGGAAGTTGACTTGAAGTCATTCTTTACCGAAATGGGTGTGGAGTGGCCGGATCGTTCCTCCATCAAGTTTGTAAGGGGCATTGGGAAACTTGTGGTTGCAAACACGCTTGAGAATCTTACTGTATTTGAAAAGGTGCTCTCAATTCTCAATGTCGTGCCTTATCAGATTGAAATTGAGGCTCGTTTTGTGGAAGTTGCCCAGACGGATGTTGATTCTCTTGGCCTCGAATGGCTACTGAATGATAACTGGGAGTTGCTTCAGAACACCGGGGCTTCGAGTTCTTCTTCTTTGGCGGGACGTCAGCGCATTGTGATGAATGCAAATAACTCTGCCGGCGGGTTTACGCAGGGGAATCGCTTCCTTTCAAGTACAGGTGTTGGGGCTAACACCATCCCGGATAGCATCTTGAGCTTGAGCGGCGTGTTGACCAATCCTGAAATGACCGTTGTGTTGCATGCCCTTCAGCAACGCGGCCACACCGATTTACTTTCCGCACCTAAAATCACGACGCAATCTGGACAGCAGGCCACGATCAAGGTGGTTACGGAGTATATCTACCCAACTGAATTCGAAACCTCAGGAATTAGCAGTGGGAACGATAATGGCAATAACAACAATGGTGGTGCTAATCAGGTTGGTGCCGTGGTGACACCAAGCTCATTTGAAACGCGTGAGGTTGGCGTGATTCTCGAGGTGATGCCGGAAGTGAGTCCTGAGGGGCAGATGATTAACCTGACACTGTCTCCCGAGGTGGTTTCCGAACCGACGTGGAAGAACTACGGGTCGTCCTATACCTCCTATGATCCGAACGGCAATCCGGTGGTGCAGGAGCTCAACATGGAACAGCCGTTTTTCCACACACGCCACCTCAGAACCAATCTTTTGATCTATAATGGTGCAACGGTCGTTATGGGTGGTATGATTACTGAGGTTCGGGTTGATGTGGATGACAAAATTCCGATCTTGGGTGATATTCCGATTCTTGGACGCCTGTTCCGAAGTCGCTATGAATCTAGCGAGAAGCGCAATCTTCTTATTTTTGTAACGGCTCGTCTTGTAGACCCGTCTGGTCGTCCGCTTGACAGTTCAAAGTTTGGCGTCGACAAGAGCATTGCCGAGAAGATTGTTGGCAACACTGGCGACGGCAACGCTGAGTAGTGGTCGCCGCGATGTATCAGTCAACACTGCTTCTTGTTGATGGCATGGCTGTCGTCTATCGAGCGTTCTTTGCAATCCGTAATCTTAGAACGGCAGCAGGGGAGCCGACAAATGCCATCTTTGGTTTTATCCGAATGGTCGAGCAGCTCGCTAAAGTTTGGCATCCTACGCATTTGGTTGTGGTTTTTGATGGTGGGAGTCCTCCGGAGCGCTTGGCGTTAGTTCCAGATTATAAAGCCAACCGCTCACCCATGCCGGAAGAGTTGCGTACGCAGTTGAGTGGAATTAATGATTATCTTACTGCTGCTGCGATTCCAAGTGTGCGGTTTAATGCTTGCGAAGCGGATGATGTGATGGCGACGTTGGCTGTACGGGCAGCTGATGAGACGACGCAGGTGCTTTTGGCTACGCACGACAAGGACCTTTTCCAATTAGTAAATGCACATACGAAGATTGTTCCTGTCGCAGGAAGTTCGGATGCGATGGGGGATGCTGAGGTGTTGGCTAAAACAGGAGTGGATCCATTGCAGATTGTGGATTGGCTGGCCTTGATTGGTGATAGCGCCGACAATATCAAAGGAGTTCCTGGGGTTGGTCCGAAAACGGCGACAAAGTTATTGCGAAAGTATGGTGACGCCGCGACTGTATTGTCCAATCTTGATGCAATAGATGGCGATAAGTTACGACAGTCGTTGGAAAGCAGTCGTGACATTGTGGAGCGAAATCAAAAGATGGTGAAACTGGACACTGCGGTTGAGGGGGTTCCCGAGTGGTTGCGGTTTCCTGTAGCACTCCCCTCTGTGACACAGCTTCTGGACTTTTATGAGAAGCATGAATTTCATGCATTGGCGCGGGCTCTTAGGGAACCAGAGCTTTTCTGATAAGCTTTGACAGCCATGTGATAAGCTGATAGGGTCACCCAACCTTTTCAATACTACTCATGTGGATGTTGCGTTGAGCTGCGATGAGTCAGTAAAAATCACGATCCGTTATTTCCCTTAGAAGACGGTTGAGGTTATCTCTATTTTTCACCCCGAGGACGCATGATAAGAATTGCGGTTACAGGGGGTATCGCTTGTGGTAAGAGCCGTGTAGCAGCATACCTTCTGGAGTGTGGGATCCCTGTGTGTGAGGCGGATACATTGGCACATGCCGCTTTGGCTCTAAATGGCGTGGTATATTGTGAGGTCGTGAATGCTTTTGGAGCGCAGATCCTGACAGATGCTGCCGAAATTGATCGTACAAAACTTGGGCAACTTGTGTTTTCGGATGCAACGCAGATGGCGATATTAAACCGGTTGGTTCATCCGGTTGTAAAAGCCGAAGTGGATCATTGGTTGAGGTTTCGCGAAAGAGAGACGCATCCGAGGGTCGCAGTTGTGATTCCGCTTCTCTTTGAGACGGAAATGGTGCAGGGGTGGGATGCTGTGGTTTGTGTGGGATGTTCTGCAGAGGTACAGAGGTTTCGTCTGAGCGCTCGGGGATTTGATGCCGGCGAGAGTGAATACCGTATCGCGGCACAGATGGTGTTGTCAGAGAAAATGAAACGCTCTGATTATGTGATTTGGAATGATGAGAGTGTTACGGCGCTCAAACAGAAGGTTGATGACGTATTGAGGTTGATAGAGGAGAGGAATACATGACAGAAAACACCGTAAATCCAGGGGCTCAAAAGCCTGTGGCTCAAAAACCCGCAGGTCAAAAGCCCTCAGGTCCCAAAAAGAATCGCTCACGCTCACGTGGGCGTGGCAGAAAACCGAATCACGACGGTAGTGATCATCACGACAATCGTCCCCCTGCCATTCGGTTGGATGAAAATGGAGAGCCTCTAACGCAGCCCGAGGGTATCCCAGAAACGTTGAGCTTGTATGATCTTCAGGCGGCACAGGTTCCTGATCTCAGCAAAATGGCGGATATATATGGTTTGGTTGAGCTGGGTGCTTTGCGTAAGCATGAGCTTATTTTTGAGATTCTCAAGGTGCATGCACGGCATAATGGCAAGATCATGAGCCGGGGTGTGCTTGAGATGCTGCCGGATGGCTTTGGATTCCTGCGTTCTGCTCACAACAACTATCTTCCTTGTCCTGAGGATGTCTACGTATCTCCCTCCCAGATCCGGCGATTTGCTTTACGCACAGGTGATCTTGTTATGGGACAAATTCGTGAGCCCAAGGAAAAAGAGCGTTTCTTTGCGCTGTTGCGTGTTGACAAGGTGAATGAATCTGATCCTGAAAATTCTCGGAGTAATGTTCCATTTGAAAATTTAACGCCTCTTTTTCCTGATGAACGGCTGAATCTGGAGGCCGAGCCTGCTGGCGTCTCAATGCGGATCATGGATATTTTCACTCCGATTGGCAAAGGACAGCGCGGATTGATTGTGGCGGCACCTCGAACAGGGAAGACTGTTCTGCTTCAACAGATTGCCAACAGTATCTCTGAGAACCATCCGGACGCATATCTTGTCACGCTGTTGATTGACGAACGCCCTGAAGAGGTGACCGATATGATGCGCAACACGAAGGCTCACGTGTTGAGCTCTACGTTTGATGAGGAGCCAACGCGGCATATTCAGGTTGCCGAGCTCGTGATTGAGATGTCGAAACGGATGGTGGAAAGTGGACGCGATGTTGTTATTCTGTTGGACAGCATTACACGACTGGCGCGTGCCTATAACACGGTGCAGCCGCACAGCGGAAAAATCCTTTCTGGAGGTGTGGATGCAAATGCATTGAGCAAGCCCAAACGCTTCTTTGGTGCTGCCCGAAATATCGAAAATGGTGGCAGTTTGACAATCATTGCCACGGCTCTCGTTGAAACGGGGAGTCGCATGGATGACGTCATTTTTGAGGAATTCAAAGGGACTGGAAATATGGAGCTGTGTTTGGATCGCTCGATTAGCGACAAGCGTATTTTTCCGGCGATCAACATCGACAAATCCGGAACCCGAAAAGAGGAGTTGTTACTCCATCCCGACGAGCTCGGCAAAACGTGGATATTGCGGCGTGCCATCAATGGAGTGCCTCCGGTTGAGGCTATGGACATGATTCTGAATCGTCTAAAGAAGACGAAGAGTAATGCGGAATTCCTCATGTCCATGAAGGAGTAGTACGCTCAATCCGATTTTGCAGTTTGCAATTCGGAATAGCATTCGTATGATGGTCCCCCTTTTGTTCCGTGGAAGTGGTGGGGTTTGGTTATTGAGTGAAGCCACTTGGTTTTATGGTGGCGTTATTCGTGTCGTCTGGCATTTAGTGATGATAAGGAAGATGTAATGAAGGTAGCTATTGAGAAAGGCGCCGGATGTCGGCGTGTGATGAATATTGCAGTGCCTGCGGATGCGGTTTCTGGCGATTACAAGGCCATCGTCAATCTTTTCTCCAAGGAAGCAAAAATCTCCGGATTTCGTCCGGGGCGTGCTCCTGCCGGATTGGTCGAAAAGCGTTATGGCAAGGCGATCGTGCAGGAAGCCAAGGATCGCCTGATCCCCCGCTTTTATCAAGAAGCACTGGAGCAGGAAAAAGTGGCTCCGGTTGCTGTGATTGACGTACAAGATGTAGAGTTTAGTCGTGCTGATGGTCTTCAGTTTAAGGTGCTTGTTGATATCACTCCCGAGTTCAAGACCCCAAAGTATAAGAAGATTAGCCTGAAGCGCGAGAAGTCCGAGGTTGCCGATAGCGATGTTGATCGAACGCTCAACGAGATATTGGAGCGATTCTCTCGCTTTGAAGATGTTGAAGGTCAACCCGTTGCGGTGGGAGATATGGTACAGGTTGATTATGATGCAACCTCCGATGGCAAGCCACTTGCTGAAGTAGCCGATGATGCCAGTGATATTGGAAGTGGTCAGGATTTTTGGGTTCCAACGGGCGAAAGCGAGTTTGTTCCAGGCATGAATGCGGCTCTGGAAGGAGCCTCCATTGGAGACGCTTTGACGGTTGATGTTGCGTTTCCGGATGACTACCATTTGGCATCCGTGGCAGGAACAACGGCCGTCTATACGGTGGCGGTGAAAGGTCTTCGGACACGCAAACTTCCGGAATTGGACGAAGATTTTTTGAAGCGATTTGATGTTGAGTCTGAAGACGCTTTGCGTGCTCGTATTCGCACGGATCTTGAGGAGGCTGCGGTTGCAAAGGAAACCAATCGGCTTAAGGAGGATATTTCACGCTTCCTTCTGGATAAGACCGAGATGGATCTTCCTGAATCGTTGGTTGAACGTGAAACGAGTGCCTTGGTGAAAGATATGCTAACGCGAGCAGCTCAACAGGGCGGATCTCGCGAAATGTTTGAGCAGCATCGTGATGAAATTCTGGGCTCGGCATCGCAGAGTGCCCGCGATCGCGTTAAACTGTCATACATCATTGAGCGTATTGCTGCCGAAGAGAAAATCACGCTTGAAGAGGCGGATGTGGAGAAGCATATTGAGGTCATGGCGCAGCGCTATGGCATGACATCCGAGCGGATTCGCCCCGAGATCGAAAAGCATGATGAAGGGCTCCAGAACCTTCGTACTGAGGTTCGGGGCAATAAGGTGATGGAATTTCTTTTGGAAAATGCCAAGATCAAGCTCTAAGGGACGGGTGATTGATCGTGTGTTTTGTTTTGTGGCCTTGAGTCACGCTGGCGGATGATTTCAGAATTGAGGGGGAGTGATTACATGAGCGAGATGAATCAGGCATTGGTGCCGATGGTGGTAGAGCAAAGCGGTCGTGGCGAACGGGCATACGATATTTTTTCACGCCTACTAAAGGATCGAATCATATTCGTTGGAACTGCAATATCAGATGATGTCAGCAATCTGATCATTGCACAGCTTCTTTTTCTGCAGGCGGAAGATCCAGAAAAGGATATCAGTATGTACATCAACTCGCCAGGGGGGTCGGTTACGTCGGGGTTGGCGATCTATGATACGATGCAGTTTCTGAAGTGTGATGTGGCCACCTATTGTGTGGGGCAGGCCGCGAGTATGGGAGCTGTGCTGATGGCGGCAGGTGCTGCCAAGAAGCGATTTGCACTTCCGAATGCCAGAATCATGATCCACCAACCGTGGGGAGGGGTTCAGGGGCAGGCTGCTGATATCAGCATTCAGGCTAAAGAAATTTTACGTTTGAGGGATAGCCTGAACGGCATTTTGGCTTTTCACACAGGAAAATCGCTTCCTGATATCGAAAAAGACACGGATCGCGACTTCTTCATGTCGTCTGAGGAGGCCATGAAGTATGGGTTGGTTGATGAGGTCGTGAAGCGCAGGAAGCCTGCAAAGAAGTAGCACGCATTTGCGGCTTTTGTAGCCGATTGTGTTTACCGGAGTTATTTATGAGTCAGGAAAAAGGTAAGACCTGTTCGTTCTGTGGCAAGCGGCATGATGAAGTGAGTCGCTTGATCGCCGGGCCGAAAGTTAATATTTGTGATGAGTGTATTCAGCTCTGCAACGGTCTCCTCGGGCAAACGGAGTCTCAAGTTACAGAAACAAAGCCCCGCGAATTGAAGGTTCCCAAACCGCATGAGCTGAAGGCGTCTTTGGATGAGTATGTCATTGGACATGAGCAGACGAAGAAGGTTCTCTCGGTTGCGGTACACAATCACTATAAGCGCCTCAATCAATCTGCGCATTTTGCGGACAGTGATGCATTTCGTGATGTTGAGATTGAGAAGAGCAATATTCTGATGATGGGTCCGACAGGCTGTGGCAAGACGTTAATGGCAAGAACACTGGCGCGGGTGCTTGATGTGCCGTTTACCATTGTGGATGCAACAGCACTGACCGAAGCTGGATACGTGGGGGAGGATGTTGAAAACGTGCTTCTCAGCCTGATCCAAGCGGCAGATGGTGATATTGCGCGTGCGGAAACGGGAATTATTTACGTTGATGAGATCGACAAGATTGGCCGTAAGACTGAAAATGTGTCGATCACGCGGGATGTCTCTGGCGAGGGCGTACAACAGGCGCTTCTTAAAATTCTTGAAGGGGCCATGGTTCGTGTTCCGCCTGGAGGTGGCCGGAAACATCCTCAACAGGAGTACATCAAGATCAATACAGAGCATATTCTGTTTGTTTGTGGGGGTGCGTTTGTGGGGCTGTCGGATATTGTGCGTCGTCGAAAAGGGCAGGGTGCCTTGGGGTTTGTGGATCAGGATGCGCATCGTGCAGCGGTTGCTCATTTTGGTGGCGGGGCGCACGTTGAACCCGAGGATTTGGTTCACTACGGATTGATTCCTGAGCTTGTGGGTCGCCTTCCTGTTATCGCAACTCTGGCGGAGCTCTCTGAGGATGATTTGGTTCGAATTCTAACGGAACCCAAAAATTGCATGGTCCGTCAGTATCAGAAGCTCTTGGCAATGGAGGAGATTGACCTGTCCTTCACGGATAGCGCGCTTCGCGAACTTGCTGCGCTTGCCCTGAAGCGGGGTACAGGTGCGCGCGGTTTGCGGGCCATTATTGAGAGACTGATGCTTGAGGTGATGTTTGAGGCACCCAGAACGCCGGGAGCAGGGAGTGTGCGCATTACCAAGACCATGGTTGACCAGCAGCACGTTTCGCCGGAGATCATATCGCGAGCCTTGAAGGTTGCTTCGTAGAGGCTATCCCCTCTCTGATGTGAAATTTCCCCCGCGTTGCTCGTTCGTTTTGAACATCCAACATTGAACACTCAACGCCCAACATCGAACAAAGAGAGAACTGCCAACCCCGACATTCGTCGGGATGCAAACACTTCGATGTTCATGAGTGTTCGATGTTCATCCCCGATTCTCCCTCTTGTATGACTTGTCCTCCATAGCGCGGAGTGCGACGGAGGATCGATCCGGCGGAGGTACGACGCCCGGGGTTTGGCTGGCCTGCGATGACGCCTTGTGACTAATCCTTGATGATGTCATTGTTCTCGTCCAAAACGAGAACCAGAGGCTTGTGGCTTGCGGCTTCAGCTTCATCGACTTGAGCAAAGGAGAAGACAATCAATCGATCACCGATGGCACCTTTGTGTGCCGTGGCGCCATTGAGGCAGATGGTTTTGGTTCCGCGCTTGTCGGGAATGGCGTAGGTCTCAAAGCGCTCGCCATTGGCCATATTTGCCACCAGGATTTTCTCATAAGGCCGCATGCGAACACCATCCATCAGATTCTGGTCAATGGTAAGGCTTCCCGTATATTCCAACTCCGACTGGGTGACGCGGGCATGATGTAACTTTGATTTGAGCATGGTGATGAGCATAACGGCTTTCTCCAAATTGATCAAAATAGGCTAGTACAGTGCTGCCGCTCGGGCAAGTCTCAAATGGTTGAAGGTTAATGCCCATCATCGTGGAGCGAGCTCTCTTGGGAAGGAGGGGCCGTCGCGGAGGTCTGTTTGGGTTGCATGGCTTGTCTTATCCCTGCTCGGGCTCCCGCGTGATTCGGGTCTTGCTCAAGGATATAGACAAAGCGCTTGATGGCCTCGACCGTCTTTCCTTTGTCCATAAGTGTTATTGCTAGGTTGTAATGGGCATTCAGATAAGAGGGGTTAATGGTAATGGCGGCTTCGAGCAAGATCTGGGCATCCTCGTTGCGCCCGAGTTCGCGATACAGACACCCCAGATTGTTCATCGTTGGTGTGTGATCGGGGGTTTGCTCAAGCAGTGTGAGGTAGGTTCGCTCTGCATCTGCAAAACGCCCGCGGTGGGTTTGAGCTACGGCTAGGTTGTATAGTGTTTTCGAACTTGGGAGCATTTCGGCGCTTTGAGTAAACAATCGTACGGCCTGTTTTAGATTTCCTTGGCGGAATTTGACGCAGCCGAGATTATAGTATGCACGGGGTCGTTCGGGGCGGAGGCGTATGGCATCTTCAAAATGCGGCACGGCTTCGGCATCGCGCCCCACTCTTGCCAGTGCAGCCCCACAACAGTTTTGCATCATCCAGTTGTCGTGGGTAACGTGGGTGGCATGGGAGAACAAAGCAACGCTGTCTCGCCAAAGAGAAACCTGATTTCGCGTACGGGCTGATAGTGCAATTATAATGGCTGCGGAAAGGATGACGAGAGCGGTTCGGGTCCGTCCTGGCTTTGTCCGCTCGAACCCGGTTGCGATGGTCCAGACCAGTGCAACATAGAGGCCAATGGCGGGCACGTACATAAAACGATCCGCCATGGCATGCCAGCCAATCTGGATAAGACCAATTACTGGTAGAAGCGTGACAAGGTACCAGAGCAGGCCAACCCACAGCCAAGGGGTTTTCGCTCGCCGGTACCACGCCCATGTGAGTGCCACTAGGATTGCTACAAGTGAGGCCAGCACGAGGAAAAGGTTCCATGCTCCCGGGTGCGGGTATAGCACTGCCAGTCGTGTGGGCCATAGCAGTTTCTCTATATAACGGATATAACTGACACAGGCATTCCCGAAACGACCCCATATTGAGATTGTTGCTGTGTTCAATACGGACCCGCCGATTTTCTGTACATGATAGGTGATAGCTGCTGATACCACAATTGGGGCCAATAGTGGCAGTTTCTCGAGCAGAGCGTTACGCCACCCCTGTAGGGACTCGAAACTGATGCGTTTAAGCGGCCACACATCAAGAAGTAGCAGTGCGAAGGGGAGCGTGATCAGCATGGGCTTCGCAAGAAGGCCCAGCGTCAGGCAGGCAAGTACAGAGCCGTAGCGCCCCACCGTGCGTTTTTGCGTGTAGTGGATATAGGCAAGGATACTTGTCCACCACAAGGCGGTGCTGAGCACGTCTTTGCGTTCTGCTATCCAAGCCACGGATTCAACGTGAATGGGGTGAATTGCGAAAATCAGAGCCACGCATGCAGCTCTCCAGGGGTGTTTTGTCATAAGGGCCCAGCAAAAATAGACTAAGGCCACGTTAAGCAAATGTAAGAGCAGGTTGGTGATGTGCATGGCATGGGCATTAATACCAAAGCACTCCACATCCAACATAAAGCTCAACCACACGAGCGGTTGCCAGGTTGATGCGTGGAATGCCGTTAGCGCCCATTTCAAGCCGACTAGGGTGAGGCCTTTGCTGACGATCAAATTCTCAAAGACATAGAGATCATCATCAAACCCTATGAATCCACACTGTGCCACCCCTGCATAGGCAATTCCTGCAGCGGCAAGTGGGATTGCCAGGTAGGGGAAATGCCGTGCGGCACGCAGTGCGAGTTGAACGATGGCGGCACCGAGTGTTATGTGGCTTTTTGTTTTAGCCATTTCAGCAAATCCTCTCTGCTTTCGATTCCTCCCTCAAGCTGGGCATCATAGGCTTTGCGAAGCCATTTTCCAATGGCGGGCCCTTTTGCGATACCGAGCGCGAGTATGTCGCGCCCGTTAACCCATGGTGGGGGGAGTACGGGCTCTGCCGCCATTTGAGCCCGAGCCGCTTTTAGAAAATCATAAATATCTAGAAGTCCGTGACTGGCTTCGCAGTCAAGGCGTTGAAGTTCGAGTTCCGTTAAAAAGGTTGGGGCCCCCATCAAGCGGCGTAACGTTGAACGGCGCATATGTTTTGCATCTATAAAATGCATGTGGTTTCTGACGCAGTGTGTGACATCGGCGATGAATCGTGTGGGGAATCGGTAGCGCTTAAGAATGGTTTCCGCGATTTCGGCGCCTCGCTCGGCGTGGCAGTTAAAGCGAATTCTTTCACCATCCAGTGTGGCCGTTACGGGTTTCCCAAGGTCATGGAATAGTGCGACGTAGGCGAGGGTGGGGTCACGCCATTGCATTGCATCAAGCATCATGGTGGTGTGTATGAGGACGTCGCCTTCGGGGTGATACTCCGGCGGTTGCTCTTGTTTGCGCAAGGCGGATACTTCGGGAAGGATGACGTTCAGTATTCCGAGAGCTTCCATTATCAGGATTGCTTGCCCGGGGTGCTGTGCCTCCATAAGCGTGCGCGTGAGCTCGGTCTGAATGCGTTCAACGCTGATGGCTGCAACGGACTGGGCATGTCTGCGAATGGCATCTTCCGTATCTGCGTGCAGGGAGAAGCTAAATCGTGTGGCGAACCGCACGGCACGCAGGATCCTAAGATGATCCTCTTTGAAGCGCTGGTTTGCATCCCCAACGCAGCGGACTACACGCGCTGCAATATCGTCCTGTCCCCCTACAAAATCGTGAAGGCGCTCGTTGATGGGGTCGTAGAACATGGCGTTGATAGTGAAGTCTCGCCGACTTGCATCTTCCTCGGGGGTGACAAAGGTGATGCGTGAGGGGTGGCGGCCATCTCTGTAGTCGTGATCCTGACGGAATGTTGCCACTTCGAATGTCCACGTGTCCCACGGTACGATGACGACGCCGAAGCTCTTGCCTACGGCGGTAGCACCTGGAAAATGTTTGAGCACCTGATCAGGGAGGGCATCGGTAGCAATGTCGTAATCTAGAGCGGCAAGACCGAGGAGGCGGTCGCGAACGCACCCCCCGGCCCAGTAGGTTGTGTGACCGGCGTGTTGAAGGTGCTGAACGACTGCCGTGGCGGCATCGCGTTGTGCTGTCGATTTGGTAGCTTCAGGATGCTTAGGAGCAGACATGGGTGACAAACTCGCGAATGATCTCTGTCATGATTGGCATCACGCGTTGGGTGGTTTCGAGGACCTCTTTGTGGCCGAGAGGTTTGCGTGAAATTCCTGAAGCAAAATTTGTTATGCAGGAGATTCCCGCAACCTCGAGACCAACGGCATTTGCCAGTATAGCCTCCGGCACGGTGGACATGCCCACAGCGTCAGCCCCGAGGCTGCGATAGGCTCTGACTTCTGCAGGCGTTTCGTATGTGGGGCCGGATGTCGCCAGGTAGATGCCTTCTTTGAGAGTGGTTCCAAGCGTGTCTGCCGATTTTCTTAGGAGGGTACGCAGATTCTTGCTGTAGATTTCACTCTGATCGGGAAAACGATCTCCCCAAATGGGGTCGTGGGGACCAATGAGGGGGTTGTCGCCCATCGCATTGATGTGATCGGTGATCAGCATGAGATCACCAGGAACGAAATCTTCAGAAATACCTCCGGCGGCATTTGTGAGAAAAAGGGTGTTTGCGCAGGCCTGTGCGGCAATGTAGACAGGAAGGGCAACGGGGGTCCATCCATGACCTTCATACCAGTGTCGCCGCCCCTGAAAGATGAAAACGTTTTTGCCGTTGCAGCGGCAGCACCGCAGGCGACCCGCATGTCCGGCTACACCGGGGGCTCCCATGCCGGGAATATCAATGTAAGGAATCTCGGAAACCACCTCAAAAGCATCGGCAACATTGCTCCACCCAGAGCCTAGAACCAGAACACAGGCTGCTTTCGTGGTAGACAGGGCATTAAAGACGTGTTGAGTGGCGTATTCAAGATCCTCCATATCCATAGTAACCCCGCCTTTTTCTGTCTGCACTTTTTTGCTACAGGCCACGACGCTTGATGCCTTGTGTCATGCTGTCGACTCTTGTACCTTGCGCATGAACGCAAAATCAAAACCCCGTAGACTGAACGATATGTCGACTATAGGTAAAAGCCCGTCTTCTTGGAAGCATGTTTCTTCGGATGATTGGAGAGATTGGCGCTGGCAGTTGCGCCATAGCGTTAAGGGAAGTGAGGGGCTTATATCGTTATTGGCTGCAGAGGATAAATCGCTAGACATCTCTCTTTTGCATGCGCTTGTTGATCGATACCGATTTTCTGTGGTTCCGTACTATCTGTCACTGATTGACTGGGGGGAACCTGATGATCCCATTCGTCGTCAATGCATGCCTGATTTACGTGAATGTTCTGATCAATCGGATCTGTCGTTGGATCCGTTTATGGAGTGTGCGACACCGAAGCTCGCGGGCGTTGTACACCGTTTTCCAGATCGTGTGTTGATCATGGCGTCGAGGGTGTGTGCCATGTATTGTCGCCACTGTACGCGCAAGAACACACTGGAGACGATGCCGTCCGCGGTGCCGCCATTTGATGAGGCCGTGGTATACATCTCCGACCACCCCGAGGTGCGTGAAGTCATCGTTTCAGGGGGGGATCCACTCCTGCTTGATATTGGACGGTTGGATGCCCTTCTGGGACGACTACAGGCAATTCCACATGTAGAGGTCGTCCGTATTGGGACGCGTATCCCTGTGGTGCTTCCGATGCGTGTTGATGATGAACTTGTTGCGGTTTTGCAGCGGCATAAACCGCTTTGGGTCAACACGCAATTCAACCATCCCCGCGAGCTGACGGAGCAGGCTATCGAAGCGTGTCGCCGCCTTACAGATTGTGGCATTCCGGTCTCAAACCAGAGCGTGCTGCTTAAGGGGGTTAACGACCGTTTGGATGTCATGCGCAAGCTATGTACCGAACTTCAGCGGAATGTGATACGGCCATACTATGTGTTTCAATGCGATCCCATTGTCGGCATTTCTCATTTTCGCACCGAGCTGTCGGTTGGCGCTGTGTTGGAGCAAGAGTTACGCGCTTGCGTTGGCGGACTCTGTTTGCCTCGGTTTGTTGCTGATATTCCAGGAGAGAGCGGGAAGACACCTCTTGAAACGCTGTGTGAGTCGAATGCGTCTTTTGTGAAACCGTCTTACAGAATTTCCTGATTTAAAAAGTTCACTATGATTTGAGTCGCAAGCTCAATTCCCTTTTCTTTGCCGAGCTCCATGGTTGCGTATGCGGCTATGCAACTGCACAGTTCCGCAGGAAACCCGAGTGCTTAGAGGGTGTCATTCCGAGCGGAGTGCTTGCATCCCAGATTTGTTTCGGGGTCCAGGAATCTCGATTTGGGCAACATGCCGTTCAGAGTGAACGATCTCGACTAATCCTTGATAGGCGGTTCTTCCTCTGGCGGTTCTTCTTCAGGTGGTTGTTCCGCCGGGGGAATGATTTCTCCAATGGTGAGGATTTCTGTGCTTGAAGTCTGCGTCGTCGTTTGTGTACCTCTGTTGGGGTTTTCTGCGGATCTTGATCCTGTAAGGCGGACATTCATATCTCGAATAACCATTTCGCCCAGTCGAGATGCGAGCGATGACGAACGTGGGCGGAAATGCTGAGAGGCTTTTTCGAAGGGATTTTCTCCACTGACGAGATTTCCAATCGAGAAGGGGAGTCGCAGACGTACGCCTGCAAAGAATTTCGCTTCGTTGAGCTCTTCATTCTCAAATACTTCGACATCCAGAAGCAGGCTCTCGCCAAAGCGCATTTCTGCGCGGCCCTTCAAACCCTCAAGATCACCCCCAAAAGGATTGTCGAAACTTTGATAACCAATGAAGATGCGCGTGGTGGCAAAATTGGTGAGAACGGGAAGGCGTGCGCCAATCTCGGCATCAAATCCTTCAAGTGCAGTCTCATACATCTCCCACCAGCGTGTGGTCGTTGTTGTATCCATGACGGTCAACCGGTCCTGCAGAATTGTCGATCCGTCCAGATAGGGGGTTCTCGTATATACGGCAGTGGTTGTCTCCTCTTCGACGGTCTGTATTTCCTCGATGAGCTCTTGCTTGTCATCGGGATAGTAATAATTGACGCGTGCATCGAACCAGCTTGAAAGCAATTCAAGACCAGCACCTACCTGATCAAAACGATTGTTATAGCTGCTCCAACGTGTGTCGTAGAAGGCGTTTGCTCCTAGAATCAGCGTATCGTCAGCAAAGAGACCACGCCACCCCATGCCAATGTTGAGCTCCTCTTCGCCCGCATCGTTGAAAGATACTCTGGGGTTGAAGAAGATAAGCGTGTCTTCGTTCTGCCAAATGGGAATCATAGCGTCTGCGAGTCCGCGAGCACGCATATCGTTGGCGTGAATACCAAGCGTGATACCTCCGGGAATATCAGCATCAGTTTCCGATGAAGTGTCCTCGGTGAGGGCGGCTCGCGCTGTTAGTGTGATCATTGCGAGTGTAAGACTCAGTGCTATACGGCGTATTTTCATAGTATACTCTTTCTCTTATCGTTTGCACAGCGTGTAAAGGTTTGCACAGCGGTTCCAAATAGGCGGCAATGCCGGGGGTCTGATCCTGTCGCGAGGAAA
>CAZNWT010000055.1:0-29110 GCA_964576795.1 uncultured Victivallales bacterium | reverse complement strand
GCCTATGAGGCGACTACGTACATCTCTTGGCATACCAGATGAAATACCCCTGCCCTCATTGTTGCTCAGTTGCAAAAGCGCTTGCATGAAAATCCCTATCTGGTAGGATTCCTCTTCACTAAACAGGAACAAAAAGCCCCAACTTGATAGAAGGAGTTAAGACCATGACCACAAAGCTTACCAAGACAGCCATTCTGACGACGGCAGCCTCCATCGCCCTCATCATGACCGGATGCGGAAAGAAGACAGAAAACGCAACATGTCCAGCCGCGATACCCCAAGATCAGGATCAACCCGATACCATCATCTCACAACCGGTTCAAATGGCAGCAGCCGAACCCCTTTCGAAGACGGTTGTCACCGTCAACGGTAAGCCCCTGATGCGGGTAGACTTGATGAAGGAAATGGAGATGCTTACCTCCTCTCCCCAATTTGCCGCCATGCCTCCAGAGCAGGCCAACATGATGCGCCAGCAAATGGAAACACGTTTCGTCAACCGATTCGTAAATCAAGTGATTCTGACAGCAGAAGCTAAGAAGCAGAACATTGAGATAACGGGTGCTCAAGTTGACGAAATGCTTGAAGAGATCCGCGGCTCAATCCCCCCGGAGATGACGCTTGAGAAGATTTTGGAAGAACGCGGCATGAGCATGGAAAAACTGCGCACGGACATCAGCACCGATCTCCGCATTCGAAACTTGCTTGAAAAGCATACCGAAAACCTGCCTCCAGTAACAGATGATGCGATCGCGGCATTCTACGAAGAGAACAAGGCACGCTTCAATGCACCCGAGTCTGCCCACGCACGGCATATTCTTATAAAGGTCGATGAAGACGCAGATGACGAAACAAAAGCTACAAAGAAAGTCGAGATTGAGGGATACCGAAAGCAACTCGTTGATGGCACGGCAGAATTTGAAGCACTGGCAGGCGAACACTCAGATTGCCCCAGCGGCAAGAAAGGTGGCGATTTGGGATCCTTTGGACGGGGACAAATGGTTGGCGCCTTTGAGACGGCCGCCTTTGAGCAAGACATTGACGCCATCGGCCCTGTGATTGAAACACAGTTTGGCTATCACATTGTACAAGTCCTGGGGCGCGAAGAAGCAGGCGAACGCAACTTTGAAGATGTGAAAGAAGAGATTGCGCAGCAGATCGAGGGCCGCGGCAAACAAGAAGCCGTTGAAACCTATATTACCGCGCTACGCGACAAAGCTGAGATCACCTACGGCGATAAGTAAACACATCAGCGCCATTCATGTTTAGGGTAACGACCGCGCAAGTCCTTCTTGACGCGGTCGTATCCGTTCTGCCAGAAACTGGAAAGATCGTCCGTGATCTGAACAGGACGCTGGTTCGGGGCTAGGATCCGAACCTTAACACGCACATGGCCATTACAGATCGTCGGTGTGGTATTCGTGTCATAGAGCTCTTGTATCCGCATCGCAATGTAGGGTCCGCCAAGGTCATCATACTGTAGGCGCGGTTCACGACCGTTTTCAATACGAATCCGCTCTGGAGCATAAGCCTCAATCGCGGCCCGCTGCTCCCGGCTCAACCACTGCTGCAATACAGGCCACACCTCACGCGTCTTGACCGCCTTCGCACTACGCGCACCATGACATACCTGCTCAACAAGCGCATGTTGGTCTTCATCGCTAAACGGCGGAACCCCAAGCTCCGGACAGTGCAAAGCTACAAGGTTGAGTCGCGCAATCCACTGCTCAACCTTTCGGTCCCAATGCTTTAACACAAGTCTCCCCGCAGCCACCTCGCCTGCTAAAGCCGAAGCGGCTTCATCGTCGGATACGTCATCGACTCGCTCCGACGCAATCACGAGATCGCGAAAACAGCGCTGCCGTTCCGCCAGCATCCGCTTGCCGACCGTGTCAAAATAGACACGACGTCGCTCGCCAAAGTCCTCAGGAAACAGCTCGGTCAACCACGCTTCCTGAATGACCGTCAGAGCCGAAAGCTTCACATCCACCTCGCCCTGACGCGTCCCAATCTCCTGAATCTCGGCCGCAACGAGCAATGCGTGTTCCTTGCCTACAACGGACTCTCCATCAACACTGCCGCGACGCCCCCCTACCAGTGAGCAGCGGTTGCTTCCGGTGCGCATCGCAACGTGGTCAGAAAACCCGGCCAACAGACAGCTGTAAATCGACTCGGGCTCTAGCTTCACCTCAAAGCAGTCCAATCCCTGCGACTCGGCCGTCCTAATGAGTTGTTCTTGTAGTGCCCCTGCCGACCGTGCCGTCACCCCATGCACACCGATAGCCTCGCACGCATCACGCTGGAACCGCTCACGAGCCGCAGCCTCCCATAATCTAACCATCAGGAGCACATCCGAATCCTCCCGCCCCTCAAGCAAATCAAGTTGCCGCTCGCGAATAGTAGCGCCGGGGCGGCGCAGCAAGATGCTACGCTCCTGCAGCAGCGCAGCAACAAGACACATTGTCGGCACGCACCCATAGTGCTCCGCCGCGATAAGCATGCGGGCAATGCGCGGATGCAGGGGAAATGCCGCCATGCGGTTCCCGATCGGCGTGACGCTTTCCGTTGCATCGAAAGCGCCCAACTCCCGCAGCAGGATGGCCGCCTTATCCACAGCCTGGGATGGAGGGGGCGTTACCCATGGAAATGCATCCAGTGACGTGACACCGACGTGCTTAAGTTGTAGTAGCGTCTCGGCGAGATCTACACGCAGCAACTCCGGCTCCTCATGTCGCTTTCGTTTACCGTGATCCCGCTCGCTCCACAACCGCAAACAGAGCCCTGGGGCAGTACGCCCCGCACGACCGGCACGCTGTGCCGCCGAAGCCTGGCTGTTCTTGTCGATCAGTAGGGTATTAAATCCCCGGCGGGGATCGAAACAGGCTCGCCGCACCAGCCCGCTATCAATCACAGCGGTAACTCCGTCAATCGTCAACGACGTCTCGGCCACATTGGTCGAGATGATCACCTTACGCTGCGCGGCAGGGGCAACTGCGCGGTCCTGTTCATCTGCCGACAATGCACCATAGAGTGGCACCACCAGACAGTCACGAGCCACCGGCAAACGGCGAACCGCCTCAACCGTACGTCGAATTTCGTACGCCCCTGGCATAAACACCAGCACATGGCCATTGGGCTGGTTACGCATCACCCCCGGCAGTTCGCGAGCAACGAGATCCCATGGCGACAATTTTGCGTCCCGGGCACTCGGCTTCAGATAACGCGTATCCACAGGAAAGGCACGCCCCTCCGTCCGAACGACAGGACACGCCCCAAGAAACGCAACCAGCGCATCAGCCTCAAGCGTAGCGGACATGACCACCAGCTTCAGGTCCGGACGAGCACCAGCCTGAAGCTCTTTTGCCAGGCCCAACATGATATCAGAGTAAAGGTGGCGCTCGTGAAACTCATCAAAGACGATGATCGAAACCTCTCGAAGCTGGGGGTCTCCTTGTAGTTCCCGCAAAATGATGCCATCCGTCTCGAACTTGATTCGCGTGTCCCGGCTGGAGCGATTGTCAAAACGAACCTGATAACCGACCTCGCTTCCCAAGCCCACGTCACGTTCTTCAGCCACACGCCGCGCCAGCATGCGAGCCGCAATTCGTCGCGGCTGCAAAACAACAACCCTGCCTGCGCCAGCCAATCCAGAATCCAGCAACATCTGCGGCACCTGGGTCGACTTACCTGAGCCCGTTGGTGCCTCAATGATTACATACGGCCCCGCACGCAACGCCGCAAGAATCTCATCCCGCACGCTATATATAGGAAGTTGTGACATAACCTAAAGATTACGCCATTTGGGCTACGATGAAAAACAGGAAGTGATGTGAAGCCATACTGCGGGTGCAACCTATATAAGGGGGGTGCGGGGGGAAAAGGAGGGGTTCATGCGTGAAGTTCCATTTGTTTGATGTGCTTGCGTATAAACTTCGCGACCCATGCACAGGAAGGTGGATCCAGACGGCTTTTCTCCTGCTTGAGCATCCCGAGTAGCTCCTCGCGGCGTGTCATCAAGGCCTGAAGCTCGGGCTGCCAACTCGGTGCTGGTTGCTGAACTCTAGGGTGATGGACGCTGGCGAAGTGGGCCAAGAACTCCGCATCGATGGGATCGGTCTTTGCCAGCAAGCCTTTGGATTTACCAAAATCCCGTACTCGCTTGGCATTGGCCACGGCAATGGAGATACCCGCATCAAGGAATTCGGATGCCAGAAGCTTCTCATAGCCCCCAGTTGCTTCACAGCAAACAAAGACGGACTTCTCAAGGAGTTTCGCCCGTTTGATCAGCCATTGGATTCCCGCCTTGATGTTGGGAATCAACCGATTTCTCTGATCGAAACGACTCAATTCCAGAGTTTGTGACCACGTCAATTCCAATATAGATTTCACACTCATTCATACGTATACTCCTACTTGTGATACGAGCTCTAGGCTGGCAAGCCGACGACTCAAGCAACTGTTCGAGTTGTAACGATGAGGGCGCGAGAGACTGAGCTCCAAAACGAATTCCAGGATCCAAATACGATTATGAAAATACACACATGCTCCCTGATTTACCCACATTCTTCATTTACCCCCCCCTCAATGCACTACCCACCGCCACATTCACAGCAACCCTCGCACCATGTATCAGAATTGAATTTGTAAAATATGGAAATACCTGTCATTCCAAGCAATAAATAGTTGCACAGGTATGGGAAAACACGCATCTTGAAACGACCAACATTCGTAGATCTGATCGGGCTAATAACAAACCGGAGGTGCTGATGAAGAAGCTAATTCCTGTAATCGTATTAGTCGTGGCAGTGCTAGCAATTGTAGTCATCAAAAAAGGCGGCTCCGTTAATGCCGAGGTCGAACCCGTGGTGTGGTACGGCATGATGCCGCACCCCTACATCTCGGAAGTGGAGAGCGGAGCCGCAGCCGCTGAAGCCGCAACCGGAAAAAAGGTACTTCGGGTCGTGGGACAGGAGTGGACGCAAGACAACGAGAACGCCAACGTCAAAGCATTGTCCACAAAAGGACACAAAGGCTTTAGCATCTTTCCCGGTGATCCAGCAGGTGCCAATGGTCTCTTTGGTCAGCTTGTACGCAACGGACAAGCCGTGATCGCCTACGGCGCCGAACCCAAACTGCCAACCCCCGCATCCTTTACCGTGGCAACTGATATCCATCAGGCAGCAACAGACGCCTGCGAAGCGCTTGTCAAACTGATGGGTGGCAAAGGTAACATTCTGAATGTGCTTGAAACCGTCACAGACGTGAACACCAAGGTTCGCAACGATGCCATCGTGGCCGTGGCGGAAAAGTATGCGGACGTCACCATCGCGCAGACCATTTCAGATATGTCTCAGGTCAGCATTGCCAAGGAGAAGATTCAGAGCGCCTTGGCCGCACGCGGTGATGAAATCGACGGCATCATCACCACCGGTTACAACCCCACTATCGCTGCAGCGGCTGTCCTGAGCGAGTGGCATGCCAACCCCGATCATAAACGCATTCGCTACATCGGCATTGATACCGGCCCCACGGTGATGGCCGCCATCCGAAACGGATCCATTGACGCCACCGTATCCCAAAACCCCTTCGGGCACGGCTACATCTCCTGCACCATCCTCTCCAAGATGACAGAGGGCTGGACACCTAAACAAGCATACCAATTCATTAACGCCGGACATATCATCGTAAACAAAGACAACATCGATACTTATGCCACCGAAGTGAAAGCCATCACCGAAGGAATTGTTGCTAAAATCGAAACTGAATACCTGAACGCGCCGGAACAGTAGCCCTGCGGATTACGCCTTCCTACGGCGTATTGCCAAAATCGAAAGAGCGCCTGCGGCGAGATGCTTCGTCCCGACATACGTCGGGATCAGCATGACATTTCCTAAGTAATTTGATTACTTTGTTGATGTCATTCCGAGCGAAGTGCTTGCATCCCGAACTTGTTTCGGGGTCGAGGGATCTCGCTTTGGGCAACATGCCGTCTATGCTTGAACTAAAAAACATCTCCAAAGCCTTCCCCGGAGTGAAGGCCTTGGACGACGTCAGCGTCACCTTCAATCCCGGCGAGATTCATGCCCTCGTCGGCGAGAACGGTGCAGGCAAAAGCACGCTGATGAAAATCATCACGGGCATCTATCAGCCCGACTCTGGAAACGTGAGTTACGACGGCAAACCGCTACACTTCGGAAGCTATCGCGATAGCCTGAAAGCAGGCATTGATATCGTCCATCAGGAAATTCAAGTCATTCCCGAAAGTACGGTTGCCGAAAGCATCATGATCGACAAACTGATCACGATGGGACCCACCGGCATTATCCGCTGGGACAAGGTAAATGCGGCCGCGCAAGAA
Source organism: uncultured Victivallales bacterium (assembly GCA_964576795.1). Classification (GTDB taxonomy): domain Bacteria; phylum Verrucomicrobiota; class Kiritimatiellia; order UBA8416; family UBA8416; genus JABGOW01. The sequence goes on along the minus strand of CAZNWT010000055.1, from coordinate 22,755 downwards.
TTCATGCACATGGTCGAGCTGAACATACCCCCCAACACCCTTATCAAAAGCCTGAGCGCCGCACAAAAGCGGCTTACACAAATTGCCCGTGCCCTCGCCGGGAATGCACACGTCATTCTGCTGGACGAACCCACCGGAACCTTGACCAAACACGAAACCGATAACCTCTTTCGCATCCTGCGCGACCTAAAATCGCGAGGCGTCACAATGGTCTTCGTTTCTCATAAGTTTGAAGAAGTGTTTGCGCTCTGTGATCGAGCCACAGTGCTGCGAGATGGCCAAGCCATCGGCACACATAAGATTGTAGACCTCGACACAAACAAACTCATTGCCATGATGATCGGACGCGAATTCACAGAGGCTCACCTTGGACGGGTTAATGTCAACCGAGATCGCGTGGTTCTTGAAGCAAATGCCCTCACACGTAAAGGCAAAATCCACGACGCGTCATTTGAGCTGCATGAAGGTGAAATCCTTGGATTTTACGGGCTTGTCGGCGCCGGACGCACAGAGTTGGCTCGCCTGATTATCGGCGAAGATAAATCCGACTCTGGAAACCTATCCATAAACGGTGCACCCGCACGTATCCGGAACATTGGGGACAGCCTCTACAAATACGGCATTGGCTACGTAACCGAGAACCGCAAAGAGGAAGGGCTCTTTCTTGAAGACACCGTGCGCAGTAATATCTCTGTGGCAATCTGGCCGCGATTGCGCCACTGGCTGACGCGCTGTATCAACCAGCGCCAGGAAGATTCCATCTGCCACGATACTGTGATCTCAATGTCCATCAAGACCCCCGGCCTGAACCAGCGCATGGAAAACCTTAGTGGCGGCAACCAACAGAAAATCAGCGTGGGAAAATGGCTCGCAGCAAACTGTAATATACTGATTATCGACGAACCCACCATTGGTGTGGATGTCGGAGCCAAGGATCAGATTCACCGCCTAGTCAGAGATCTGGCAGAAACCCAGCGCAAAGCGGTAATCCTGATCTCCTCCGATATGCCGGAGATCATTAAGCTGGCAAATCGAATACTCGTATTCCGCGACGGACACATTGTCGGCGAGGTGGATGACGTAGACAACCCTGAAAAAGGGTATAAAGATATCAGCCATGCAATTGGCGCATACTTGAGGTAGACCGGATATGACAGAAGCAAAACAGCAAGCAAAAGATGGCAACCTTGAACAACGCACCGTCATCACAGGGCGAACCATCGGCCTGATTACAGCAGCATTGATTCTGTTCGGCGGGATTGCGCTGATCTCTGACACCTTCCTTAGTGGCTACACGATGTTTGTGCTGTCACGACAAATTGCGTTCTTCACCATTATTGCACTGGCCCAAGCCGTCTGTCTGGTTGTCGGCGGAATGAATCTGTCAGTGGGTGCCATTGGCAGTATATGTACGGTAACGCTAGGCCTCGCACTCGCTAAAGCTGGACTCAGCGGATGGATTGCGGTTCCCCTAACTCTGCTATGCGGTGGATTGGCCGGATTGGCAAATGGACTGCTTATCGTAAAATTGCGGATCGACTCCTTTATTGTAACCCTCTCCATGATGTTCATCTTCATGGGGCTACGTTCTGGCATCTCCGGCGGGCAACCCTACGCGGTACCACAATCGTTTTGTTTCGTCGGGCAGCACGGCGTTCTCGGCATTCCCTATGTATTCCTCATCATGCTCGCCGTTCTCGGAATCGCCAGCTACATATATCGCAACACCGTCTTCGGACGGCGGATGCTCGCAACCGGTGGCAATGAAGATGCCGCGCGCCTATCGGGCATCAGCAATGACAACATGATCATGGGCGCCAACGTCCTCTCAGGGCTACTCGCCGCGATCGCCGCCATTCTCTGGGCCTCCGAGCTGGGCTCTGCCGCACCCGAAACCGGAGACTCCTGGCTGATCGTCACCTTCGCAGTGGCCATCATCGGCGGGACAGGGCTAAAAGGCGGCGTCATCTCGCCCTACGGAATTCTGATGGGCGGCATCATCTACACACTCATTCGCCACGGGCTGATCGAAATGAAGGCAAACCCCTACTACATGAACGTCTATATCGGCGTTCTCATTCTACTCACCATTGCCGTTGACCGGATTCGTGAAAGCTACAGCAACCGGCAGTAACGAGACGTTGCCCGCGTCCAGGGAAAGACGCAAAAAAAGCACATTCGTGAAGAGCCGGAATCATAGAAAGGGGGGGTGCCCTCACCCCACAGGTGTTTTGCAAAAGGCTGTAATGTATAATATTTACCACTCACAAAACCCATCGCAGATCGCTCGCGAGAAGAGTATATATAATACTTAATTATAGATATTTTAATAGCAGGAGGATCAAATGGCTCAAAAGACATGGATCACATCACTTCCCAAAGTTGGCATTCGCCCCACCATTGACGGTCGCTGCAGAGGAGTGCGCGAATCTCTCGAGGACCAAGTAATGGCCATGGCCGAGAATGCGGCCAAGCTGATCAGCGAGAACCTGACATACCCTAACGGCGAGCCCGTTGAATGCGTTATCTCCGACACTTGCATTGGTGGTGTCGCCGAATCCGCCGCCTGTGCCGAAAAGTTCGACCGCGAGAATGTTGGCGTATCGCTCACCGTGACCCCATGCTGGTGCTACGGCTCTGAAACCATGGATATGGATACGCTTCGCCCGAAAGCCGTATGGGGGTTCAATGGCACCGAGCGCCCCGGCGCCGTCTATCTCGCCGCCGTTCTGGCTGCCCACACTCAAAAGGGGCTTCCTGCCTTTGGAATCTACGGGCGTGATGTTCAGGATGCTGACGACACCTCGATTCCTGACGATGTTAAAGAAAAAATGCTCCGTTTCGCCAAAGCGGGACTGGCTATTTCCATGATGAAAGGAAAGTCTTACCTCTCAATGGGCGGCTGCTCCATGGGTATCGGCGGATCTATCGTCGATCAAAACTTCTTCGAAGATTACCTCGGGATGCGCGTTGAAGCTATCGACCTTACCGAACTTGCCAGGCGTATACGTGACGAAATCTACGATAAAGCAGAGTACAAAAAGGCGCTCAAATGGGCCAAAGCCAACTGCGTTGAAGGACATGACCCCAACTCAAAAACAACAAAGCGTACCCGCAAACAGCTCAACAAAGAATGGGAAGAGTCCATCAAAATGGCAATCATCTCCCGCGACCTTATGGTCGGGAATGATAAACTAGCCAAAGCAGGATTCAAAGAAGAGGCACACGGTCACAATGCAATTCTTGCTGGATTCCAAGGCCAACGCAACTGGACCGACGCCTACACGAACGGCGACTTTATGGAAGCCATCTCCAACAGTTCGTTTGACTGGAACGGCATCCGTATGCCACGGTTGGTTGCAACCGAAAACGACAGCCTCAACGGCGTGGCGATGCTCTTTAACTACCTGTTAACCAACACCGCTCAAATTTTCGCCGATGTGCGTACTTACTGGAGCCCTGATGCAATCAAGCGCGTCACCGGATACGACCTCGAAGGCACCGCCGAAAACGGACTAATCCATTTGATCAACTCGGGGGCGGCGACACTCGATGGCAGCGGACAGCAAACCAAAGACGGCGAGCCCGCCATGAAACCGTTCTGGGAGATAACAGCCAAAGAGAAGAACGCCTGCCTGAAGGCTACCACATGGCATCCTGCCGTCACGGAATACTTCCCCGGCGGCGGCTGGTCGTCCAAGTTTGTCACAAAGGCTGGCATGCCCGTCACGATGAGCCGAATCAACATCGTCAAAGGGCTTGGGCCCGTTCTTCAGATTGCTGAAGGCTGTACGGTTGAGCTTCCTGAAAAGGTTCACAAACAACTCGATGACCGCACCGACAACTCTTGGCCAACCACTTGGTTTGCGCCACGCATCACAGGCAAGGGAGCCTTCACGGATGTCTATGAAGTGATGGCGAAATGGGGCGCGAATCATGGAGCCATCAGCTACGGCCACATTGGCGCCGATCTGATTACCATGGCCGCTATGCTACGCATCCCGGTCTTCATGCACAACGTAGAAGACAGCGACGTCTATCGTCCCTCCGCCTGGAGTTCCTTCGGAACAGATGGACTTGAAGGTGCTGACTTCCGCGCTTGCGGCAACTACGGTCCTATCTACGGATAGACCGCCTAAACACGACACTAAAGCAATCCTGTCCCTCTTATTGAGGGGGGCAGGATTTTTTCGTAATACACTGAGCGTTATCAAAAGCTGGCACCCTCTTTGCACAACTGCGTCGGGACGCCACGGTCCACCAGATTGCGAAGAACACGCTGATTGCATGGTGGATGCCGGCCTCCGGACGGCATTGAGCAAACGAGAGAGCCTGATGCGTGCTAGGAGAAGACCAAAGGGCATCAGGAAAGATATGGTGACAGCTACTTTCAATCTATTATACTTCTTGGCTGGTTACAAAGAGGGATATTCTGCTCTGGAACGCAGCAGGTTTCACCCAAACTTTTCAATAGCGAAGGCAAGAGTCTACAATGAGTTCTTTGCAGAAAGAGTTACCCATAATTAACCAAGCGATAGCGCTTCCATTCATTCGAAAAATCGGCAGAGCGCGCATGCAACGGGTTCAGCTTGTGCTGGAAAATCCTGGCGACAAACAGACGGCTGGAGTTACGCCCGGCAGCACGGTTGACGAATCGAATTGCCTTACCATACCACCTGGCACCTCAACACTTGACTGGTACGTACCCGCCGTCAATAAAGAGCGAGAAACTACACTTGAGTTTTTATTTGGAGATGCACCACCAATTCTGCAGCCAGTTATGCAATCTGCGGTGGCAGGGAGGACCGCTCACCTCATACAATTCTCTCATCACGATGTCGGCTATACTGACCTTCCCTCTCGAGTAATCGCCGGCCAGGTAAGGAATCTGCGAGAAGCTCTGACAATGGCCCGTGCCAATGAAAACCGCGGTAACGCCTCCCGCTTCCGAGTGATCATCGAGGCTGGATGGTCACTCATTGAATTCCTGAAGCAAGCATCCTCAGAGGAAACAGATGCACTGGTCGCACTTCTTCACAACGGGGATATCGAAGTCACTGCCCTCTTTGCTAATACGACCACCGAGTTATGCAACCACTCGCTCCTGTATGACACAATTAGGCCCATCATGGAACTGAGGAAAAGACTCGGGTTTCCGGTCAGCACAGCTGTTAACGATGACATACCCGGCATCACCTGGGGGCTTTGTTCCGCACTGGTAGAAGCGAGAGTAACCTTCTTCTGCCCCTTCATCCCCAACTACTATGGATGGGCCAAAGGCTACAAAGACATCTATGACATCAAGGCCATTCTGGGGCATGAAACGCCCGGAGCATTCCACTGGGAATCACCATCAGGAAAGAGACTCTTGGTCTGGCTGAACGACACCGCCTGCGATGGCGTGAGCGATGGCTTTGCAGCAGAAGCCGAAAGGCGCATCATCAACATCTATCACGCCCAGCCAGAACTCAGAAACATTCTTGTCAGCGTTAGAGGTGGAGGAGGTGACAACAGTCCATATACCGATTCGCCTTGTGATGCCGTCGAAGCCTGGAATGCCACGTGGGAAACCCCATTGCTTCGAACCAGCACTCTGGCCGACTTTCATCAAGCCCTGCAGGATGACTTGCCGGATGATCTTCCAGTCATTCGAGGGGAGTGGCCCGCTCACGACTATGCAACCGCGGCTATGTCCACGAGCCGAGCAACAGTTGCATTCCGGCGCGCCCAGACTGAGCGACAGATCGCGCAGATCGCGGGAGTAGTTGCCAACACGTTTGTTGGGCACAAATCCTGTGATGATGATTTGAGAGCCTGTCGGGAAGACCTACTCTACTATGCTGCCCATGCCTGGGGGCATCACTTCCCAGCAGGTCCGGGACAGGAAGCAGCACTTATGGAAAAATCTGTACGTGCACTCCGCGCTAAGGCGATTGCACACGACATCAAACGGAAAGCGTTGGCAGCGCTGGCCGATCGGGTAGAACTTGAAGAAAGTGGACCCCATCTTTTACTCTTCAATGCGTTATCGGAAGCACGATCAGGACTGGTACGTCTTCCCCTCCGGGAATTGGACAATGCGAGCTGCACGTTGGCGCCGCGCCATTATGACGAGGTCACTGATGAACGCAGCGGGGCGCTGAAGCTCTACTCCCTCGGTGACCGATGGAATGTAGTTCTCGATGAAGCTATGGCTCAGGGAGCATTCACTCTGATCGATGTGGAGTCCGGTGTACAGGTGCCATTCCATGTAGAGACTATCCGCGACGCCTTCGCCTCAGCCGAACATGCTCCTGAACGCTTGGGATTGGGCCTGGGTGCAACACGATATGGGTTCTTTGAGAACCCAGCGGGAATCCGACGAGAGTTAACACTGCTGACACCCGAAATTCCTGGACTTGGCTATCGACTTATTCGCATGGTACCGCAGAAGCCTGAAGATGGAGGATCTCCCTCAAACTCAGGCCTTGCAGATACGATTCAGAATAGGCGGTGGACATTCACGGCAGAGGCCAAAGGAGTAAAGGCAAACCAATCGCACGACGGGAAGACAGCAGAAGCAAGCAAGCTCCTTGGACAGATTGTTGTCACCTCCCCCTCTAGTAAAATTCCAACGGGCACAGCGGATATGAAGCTGACCTCCCGCAGCGACAACCCAGTCTTCGAGTCTCTTGTTTTTGAGGGAAGTGCACCGGGTTGTCCGAAGGTTCGGCAGGAATGGATTCTTCCCAGAGAAGATGAGACGGCAGAGCTTCGTGTCACACTTCTTAAGGATCCCACGCCACTCCAAGAAGTCTGGTTGTCCCTCCCCTTCGAGTTCCCGGTTCAGAAAGTTCGCTATCAAAGCAATACCACAGAGGTGGTGGTACCCGACGACTTCTGGCCTGGAAGCTGCACCAACCGGGTTACCATTCAGGACTATCTTGCCCTTGAGGGAGCCGACGCGACGCTTCTTTTCAGCAGTCCTGACGCACCTGTTCTTTCCGTTGGAGAACTGTGGCCAAGCTATACCTCTCCAGCCCACAGCTGCATCCCTCCTAAACAAGACACACCATGGGCTACTAACGAAGGACTCAAGCATGGTGGGATTCACGTCCTGCTCTCAGCTAATAACTTTGGAACCAACTTCGCGGCGTCTCAGTGCGACACCATTACCTTCCGTTTTTTCTTCAACATAGTGGATTCTGTGGCCACCCCACCCTTCGCCGCCAGTTGGGGGGCACGAGTCAGGACGCCGCTTGAACCCATCATGACTGAGCATCAACGAAAACGCGCTTTGCCACCAAGTGGATCGTTGCTCCGCATGGAACCTGAAGGGATGCTCCACATTCTGGACCTAACAATACCCGCAGACGGCGAAATGGCCGCTCGGATTTGGAACCCGGACCGTAAATCTGCAGAGGCAGTGTTAACACTGCAGGATGATGACGCGTATGTGCTGGTGCAGCAAAACGCCTCGACAATCGAAGAAGGAAACAACAGTTGGAGGATTTCACTGGCGCCTTCTTCGAGTACGGTGCTCACGTGGAAACGGAAACCATAATGACACATCAGATCACAGTAGACCCGGGTCTCTATTCTGCCGACATTTCCCTCGCCTGGAACGACAACACCTTGCGTGGCTGCTGGGTGACAGGAAACGACAAAGAAGCATGGATCCATCGTAAGGCGCTGGATGTCACAGAGCAAGTCGACGAACGAATCAAATCGCCGTCGGGTGCGCCTGCCGACCCGCAATGGATCGGGTCCACTCTCGTCTGGACTGAGTATGTCGGAACGATAGGCAAACTCTACAACCTTGATACGGACATCCCCTCTGCGGGACCCGAGCCTGTTCCTGGCGAGGTGTTCTCCAATGTGGGCGCTAGTCGACTGTGCCGTTGTGACGGCGAACGGCTCGTGGGACTGCTCGAAGATTGGAGCGGAGATCATCCTGTAATCCGCTCCTTCAAGAAGAACGGAACAGAATGGTCATCGGGGGATGTGCTTTCCGGCGACAGCTTTGCTGTCAGGCCCAGCGTGATTACGTCGGGCGATACATTGTGGTGTTGCTGGGATCAGCAAGTTGGTGCTCACAGACACGTTGTGGTAGGACAGCTAACAAAACAAGGCAGCGACTTTGTAGAACTCCCCGCTTTACCTGTTCCTGACGGGGCGGAGGAACAACTCGGGCAAATAACGGTTGATGAAGCAGGAAGTATCTACTGTGCCCGGTGTCAGGAAAATCTGGTTGAAGACTCCGCAGGGGCACGTTGGCAATCCAGGCTGACACTCTCATGCTGGAATGGCAATGAGTGGGAAGAAATCGGAGTCTGGGACCTGGACGACACCATGAATCCTTGGCTTGCTGCCTACTGCGGCTTTCGACGCTTCCCACATTTCATACAAGGGGATAGCGGACCGTGGCTCATGTGGGAAGAGAAACGAGATAAGGAATCCATGGAACCCTCTCTCGGACGGTTGCGGGGAACACCTCTAGCAGGGGCAATTTCACAGCAGGCCTATACCCTCCATAAAGATGCGGCGCACTACATTCTGGCTGACCGCGCGTCTGAGGGTTGTCTAACCATCCTGACAAAGACCCAGAAGAAGGGATTCGAGTGGAGCATTCCGCTCAAGCTGGAAACGATTCCATTGCCTGGAGAGCAGGCAATTAGAAATGCTCAGGAGCCTAACGCATCAAGACCTCGCTTCACGATTCCTGATGTTCTCACAGCCCACCACGGAAGCGAGGACGGTGACTACCGGCTCTATTTTGGTGACCCCCACTGCCATAGTCGATATAGCCTTGATCTCGATGGGGAGGCTGATGAGCTTTTTCACTTCGCTAGGGAAACGGCAGGATTGGACTTTGTCGTCTTTACCGAGAACGACTGCACCCGCTTTACCGAGCCACTACTTCCTGCCAATCGGCTCCAGAGCTGGCGCCTTGCTGACCGTTACAACGAGCCGGGACGGTTTACTGCCTTTCGTGCCTGGGAGTATACCCTTCACGTCAACCCAAAGTGGCCAAAATCAGTCAACTCGCACCGCAGCGTTCTTTTTGCCGATACCAAAGGGGTTTATGCACCCTGTCATCACACTGACGTACCCACTCCGCTCCAGCTCGCTCAGCGGTGCGCCGGGCGGGAGGACATGCTCCTGCACCATCACCATCCTGGCGCCGTAGATTTGAGTGATGCCTCGCTTGAACGAAACATTGAGATCTGTAGCGGCTGGTGGAACTGCATGCGAAACCCGGGATTCGTGAACAGACTCCACGGCGCGCTGAGACGTGGGCTCCCCCTTGGATTCTTCGGTGCAAGCGACAACCACGAACGTAACCCCGGTCTGGGAGGGGCCATCACAGGGATCTGGGCAACAGAAAATAGTCGAGCCGGTATATTCGAGGCTCTCCGGGCCCGGCGAGTCTTCGCTACAACAGGGCTGCGTCCAGCCCTAACCTTCACTCTTAACGCGTTACGTATGGGTGAAACCGGGGACATTGACGGTCTTCCGGTTCTTCGTGTGCATGTCTCATGTGAACATGCACCAATCGAGGAGATTACTATTTTTCGCGACGGGGAACCCGTCTACAAAATGGATTTCGACAATAATACTGCCGATCTTGAGTGGGGGGATTCGACGGTCTCGCCAGGCCAACATTTCTACTACCCACATATTCGATTCCGCTCACTATCGGACGGTGTGGACTGGAGCAAGCCAATGCCGGCTCCCTTCAATCTGCAGCCAGCCTTCGGTGTCGACGCCTGGGCAAGTCCAATTCTGGCATCCATCCCTGAATAACGGGATCAGTTAAGAATGGCGCCTTGCCACACCACTTGCCACTTCTCTTTTCCACCTACCCCACGAAGCTCTCGGCACAGATGAAATGGCATCGCGGCTTCCCAAGCCCTTGAAATAATCTAGAGTGAAGACCATCCCCCTCCCGTGTTCGTATATGCGGTGCAATAACCGATCTATCAACGCTTTGCAGTGGATGAGCATACGGTCAACCCCGTTTCATGCACCTTTTGAAGCTACCGCACCGACCCGATTCAAGTTACGGGTGGCAGTAAATGGGGGGAGGTATTTAACGTTCCGACGTATGTCGGGACATGCGACCAAGTTTGTTGCTCAGGAAAAAGCGCTCTGGTCGGGGCGCCGAGATTTGAACTCGGGACCTCTTGACCCCCAGTCAAGCGCGCTACCAGACTGCGCTACGCCCCGACCAGAAAACTCTTTCTATGCTCAAAGGATGCGAACATTATCAACTGATGCCCCAGCGGTCAAGCTTGCGAAGCCCCAAAGCGCTTGTGTTGATCTGGCCGTCAAAAATGACTATGCTGCAGGCTGTTCGCGTGTATAAACAGAGATTTTGTTATGAGAGTTGTCAGCCTACTGGGTTTGGTGGTTATGATGCTGTTGGCGTGGGGCCTCTCCCGGGATCGCCGTCACATGGACTGGCGGCTTATCTTCTCTGGTATTGGCCTACAGTTCTTTTTTGCTCTTCTCATCCTGCGCACCGCCCCCGGTCGCTGGATCTTTCAGGCCGCGCGTCTCGCCGTCGCACGCGTTATAAGTTTCTCCGATGAAGGTGCCGAATTCATTTTCGGCGAAGGCTTCCGGGAACACTTCTTCGCCTTTTCCGTACTACCCACCATTATTTTCGTTTCCGCCATAATGGCACTCTTGTTTCACCTCGGCATCATGCAGCGCATCGTTTCGATTATGGCGCACATTATGGTCAAAGTGATGCGGGTCTCGGGGGCTGAATCGCTCGCGGCGGCTGCCAACGTTTTCGTCGGTATGACCGAAGCCCCTCTCGTGGTTAAACCCTATCTAAATACCATGACACGCTCGGAAATTATGGCCATGATGACCGGGGGGATGGCAACCATTGCAGGCGGCGTCATGGCGGCCTATGTCGGCATGGGGGCTGATGCAGGACACCTGTTGGCAGCATCCATTATGTCGGCACCCGCTTCGTTGGTGATTGCCAAAATCATGCTGCCAGAAACAGAAACCTCCCCGACGATGGGACAGGTGACAGTGAAAATTCCCAAGGAGGATACCAACGCGCTGGACGCCATTTGCCGAGGGGCTTCGGAAGGCCTTAAGCTGACCCTGAACGTCGCCGCCATGGTGTTGGTATTTATTGCAATGGTGGCCTGCCTGAACTGGATGCTAGGCATTTTTCCCGACGTGGGAGGAACCCCCATCACGCTTCAACGCATGCTCGGTTGGATCTGTGCTCCGCTGGCTTGGATCATGGGAATTGAATGGAAAGATGCTCCAACCATCGGAGCCATTCTCGGTGAAAGAACCATCATCAACGAATTTGTAGCATACATGGATTTGTGCAAACTGAAGGATACCATCTCACCAAGATCCTTCACCATTGCAACCTATGCCCTGTGCGGATTTGCTAACTTTGCTTCGATCGGCATCACGATCGGTGGAATTGGTGCGCTCGTTCCGAGTCGCCGAGAAGATTTTGCACGGCTCGGTCTACGCGCCATGATCGGCGGCACCCTTGCCGCCTACATGACCGCCTGCATCGCCGGCATTTTGCTGTAGCCTACACATCCTCAATTGAAATGGGGATATCGTCTCCATCCTGTAGCAAACTTTCAACTGCATCTGGCGGCAGCTCAACAAATCCCCCAATCTTGTAATAGACCTCCAGCAAAAGCGTACATAGAGTCGTGTTGTAAACGCGACTCTTGCAGTGCTCACTCTCCGAAGCCGCTTCCCAACCATGACATGATTGTCATAAACTGGTGCATTGCGGAGGAGGTGCGCACCTCCTCCAGATCGAAATGCTCGGGTTTGCGCAGAAAAACTAAAGAAGACTCTCCCGCGCTCATCCGTGGTTCGTTCAGACTATTTTTTGAGCAGGTTCTTCATCTCAGTCAGGGTATCATTAATCGAGAAGAGGACGATAAGGAGCTCGCAATAGATTCGCACGCCCAGGGGCCCAAGCAGAAGCACCAGAAGGCCTTGAATTACGCTGTTGCGCATCGTCAGCAACCCACCGATAACGCAGGCAACGATACCAATCCAAAACAAAATTTGAATGACAACGGGGGTGACCATTTTTTTGAATTTTAGAAAATCTTCCATTTGTTGAGTCTCCTCGTAATAGGCACCTTTGTTTTAGCGTCCAATCCTGACCTATCTACAGAACCGAACACCATTTTTACGGGTATCGCGTCTCACGATATTCCGTGCAATAAAATTAGTGTAAGCCTCCCCTACTCCGCATCCTTGATCTCACCCTCAATTTTCGCCGCAAGAACCTCGGCATCTTTGCGCCCTACAATATTGTTGCCAAGAAGAATCTTTTTGCCTTCGTCGGTAATGAGTTTGATTGAATAGTATACCGTCTGGCCTGATTGTATTCCTTGCGCGATTTCAACGCTCTGCACATCTTTGAAGTGAATGGTCTTTGGCGCGGCAACTCCAAAAATGCCACGCGTAACCGTAACCGTGCGATGGGTAATCTCCACCTTGCTACTCACAAGCCATTGGTCGACCACACCCCAGAATATAAACAGATCAATCAGGCTAAAGATGATAGGAAAGAAAACAGGAGCACCAAACTTGAGCATAAGGACAACAGCCACCGTCCAAACAGCAAAGAACAGCGTCAACCCAAAGGCCGTCCCCGCATGACGAGCAGCGGGAAAACAATAACAGACACCGTTCAACATCGGCTCAACGGATAGATTCAACTTTCGGACAAGATCCGCCGGGGCAGATACCTTCTCGTATTGTTGTATGGATGAGTCATCCAGGACAAAATCGGGCTGACTCTCTTCGGTCTTAAAGACGGGCACATCAAATTTTGTCTTAAAATCAATACCAGGTGTCTTTGCCGACGCTTCTATCCGCCAAATGATCCCGTCATTGCCTACATCGGGGCTGGATGGACTGGAATCGTAGGGGAGCGCGAACAACACCGGCAATGCCGTCCGGCTGTGGTCAGTGGCCAACATCTCACTGGCAAGAAGCTTTGAGTCTTCCCACAGGATGTCATTATGGGTGCTGCTATGCTTTCCGCTTCCCGTGATATAGTGATGAATGCACTTCAGCCGCAACTGGAACCCATCCTCAGGCTCAACATGCACAGGAACATGAATGATGCCAGCCAGCTTTCCGCCAAGCACACCCGGAACCGAAGCCAGCTGCAGTCTTACCATGCCGTACTTGAGATGTTTCAGCACAGCGTAGACGGCCCAGATGATGAGGAAAATTCCAATAAACGGAAACAGAAGTGCAACCAAAGCTCCCTTTTCACCATTTTTCAGATAGCCCTCGACAAAGGCCATAATGCCGATCGGAAATGAAATGACATTCCAAAACAGGGAAAAGACGATGGCAACGATCATCGCGGTCTTATCAGAGGCCTTGATTGTGCCCTCTTGCCATTCACGCTTCCACATCCAGGGCTGCTCGGGATTGCTCAGTCGTGCCGCATCCTCTTTTTTCTTCCCGCTCACACCAAACACACCAAAAATCAACATTCCAAATCCCACTCCACCAAACACAAGCACAAAGATCATGTAGAAGCCGATCATGCCCCAGCGTGCGGCGCAAAACAGCACCGCCTCATACGGATCCTCTGGATTGACAAAGCACGTAATCGACCCTTCCTTGCTGCGGGACTTTATGTCGTTGAAGCAGTCATGCTGAAAGGATCCAATATTATCGGCCCCCTTCGAGAAGGAGACGCGATCAGATTCATAGGTTCGCCCATTGTACGGATATGCATACCGCGCCACGCATTTGTAGGTCGTGGAATCAGACCCTCTATTGGTCTCTAGGTCGACCGAAAGAATCTTGCATGGGATCTCTGCCCATGCCTCGGCACGTTGACTCTGCAAAATGGCCTGCACCGCAAGGTGCAGCATAAAGACACCCACCCCCGCAAACGGAAGCGAGAACAAAACCAGAAACAACTTTCCACTAACACGTGATGCCACTCGTCCCATTACTTACGCTCCCTATATCTAGAGGTCATATCACACGCGCAACGTTGTAGGACGTGCTTCCCGGTATTCCGGGAGCGCGTATCGAATAGACGTCCAGACACGGGCACCCCGGAATACCGGGGAAGCCTGTCCTACAAACAACAACTGAAGTGCGACATGACACTAGTTCTATGGCACACCCGCAGCCAAACCAATATAATTTCAGATTTCAGAATTTCACATTTACTCAATATATCGCCGCTCCACGCGACCACCAAACGAACAGATAATCTCATAGGAATGCGTCCCTTTGAGCGTTGCCCAATCTTCAACGGTAATCGCGGCGGAACCATCCCCCCCCAGGCAGATCACTTCATCCCCACAGGCTGCATCCGGCACCTGCTCGAGTGAAATTGTTGTGTAGTCCATCGAAACACGACCCAACACTTGACACGCTGTGCCCCGAACCAACACATGGCCGCGATTGGAAAGCGCAAGCGGCAACCCATCAGCATATCCAGCCGAGAGGGTTCCCACTAGCATATCGCACGGCAAGCGGTAGGTGCAACCATACCCAATATGCGTTCCCGCAGGCAATCTGCGAACCGCCGTCAAACGCGTCTTGAGTGTCAAGATCGACTGTAAATCAAGCGTGCGCTGCCCCTCGACGTCAAACGACCCATGCAAGTTGATGCCCGTGCGCACAACATTGAAGGGTGGCGCATACGCCCGTGGAAAATTGTTGATCGCATCACTATTAGCAATATGTCGCCACTGAAACCCAATGGCCTCACGTGCCAATGTTTCCAACAAATTATTAAAATCATCTATTTGGTGGTTTGTGTATTCACTGCCGCTGCGGTAAGCCACCGGAAAATGAGAGTAAATCCCCTCACATGCCAGATTGGGCAAAGCGACGACCTCCCGGATCACCTCAGCAGCCTCTTTCACAGGAATTCCGAGCCTTCCCATGCCCGTGTCCACTAGAAACTGACACGAGGCATTTTGCCCCAAGACACCTACAGCCGTGCTGATATGGCGGGCCGTTTCCAAATCTGTAATCGGAAGCGTAACCCCTGCTTCAACAGCAGCAGGAATCTCATCAAGCAACACGCTCCCAAGAATTTGCACCGGAACGCCACAGGGTGCCAAGGCGAGCGCCTCGTTCAATTCAGCCACACCAAACCTCGAGCATCCGGCTGCCTTCAGGGCTGTGGCAATCGGTTCAACACCCAATCCATATGCATTGGCTTTGAGAACCCCCATCACCTGACATGGCGCTACCGCTGCCGCAATCTTGCCAAAGTTCTGACGCAAGATTCCAAGGTCTATCTCCAACCAAACCCGACTGTGTGGTGCATATTCCATAAGTACCTACTTTCGGCATAATATATAACGAACGTTTGCTTTCTCCAATCGCGAAACGAAAATGTTTTTCAAGGATTAGGGTTCTGTCAGCATGCACCTATTCTCGTTGCTCTTTTTGACATCAGTTTCTATAGTTGATCTGCAAATGAAAATCATAGCATGGGATAACAACATCCCATGGCAAACCAAAAGGCATCACATGGCATCATACGATCTTACCGGAACCGTCAAAGTCATCATGGATCAACAAACCTTCGATAGCGGCTTTACAAAGCGTGAGTTCGTGGTGACGACGCCCGATGACCGCTACCCTCAAGACATCAAACTCGACTGCGTCAAAGATAAATGTGCACTGCTGGATCGCATCAGTGTGGGGCAAGCTGTCAAAGTGACCTTTGACCTTCGCGGCAACGAATACAACGAACGTTACTACGTCAACCTGACCGCATGGCGTATCGAACCCGCCGACGCAGGGACACCAACGGATGAAATGCCTCCCATGGATGAAATACCCCCAATGGATGACTCCTCCGCGGGGCCAATGCCTTTTTGATGAAAAGGACTGGCCGAGTTCATTCAAAAGCCTTACCAGCTTCAAGATATGAAGACTGTTCTCCAAACAGCCCTGAATGATCCGGAGGAGGCACGACGCCGGGGGCCTTGCTAGCCCTACCCCCCCCCCACTTCCTTCAGGCGTTGATAGAGGTAGGAACGACGCATTGGTTTGCGCCGCCCCGCCCGCCGAACCAGACATGCGGATCTCCCGCATACGGCTCTCCGGTTAATGGTTTCCCGACTAGCGGATGAACGTAAAGAGTCTCTGGCTGTAACAAGCGAGAACAGCCCGAGTTCCCAAAAGTAGGCATTTGACCAGCGTATCTGATCGAAAACACCGCCGCGACCGCGACCTTTGTGGCGTTTTTGTAAAATGCTGCGCAGGCGCATCCGTACCCACCCGTCAACTTGTTTAAAGTATGAGGGCAGTGAGTGTTTAAAGTACTCGAACCATCCGCACAATATAGGATTCAGCTTACGGATAATCTCATCCATGCTGTGTCCATTGCATCTTTTGATCAGGGGCCGGACCTTGCTGCGTAGCTTCTTCATGCTCATAGGTCTCGCAAACCAGCGTAGCCGGTTCTGCGGGGTTCGGTAGAACTGGTATCCAAGGAATTCAAAGTATGCCTTGGGCTTGCTCATATCCGCCATACGGGTCTTCTCGGGGGTCAACCTCAAGGCATTCTCCCCCATCCATTCCCGCAGGTGCTCCAAAGCAGCCAAGGCTTCTTCCTCACTCTCGCATAGGATCACGATATCATCCGCACAGCGAACACTGGTGTATCCCTTTTCATGCATGAGCCAGTCTACCGGATTGAGATAAACATTAGCCAGTAGGGGACTCAGAGGACGGGTTCCTCTCCCCCCCTCCTTAGGAATGTGCTTTCGCAACAGAGCCTGTGTCCGGTAGCTTCCTTCCATCAGAGAACTCTGCATGAGACCCAGCTGTTCATCCAACCTCTCCCCATACTTGCTCACACTGACATGGTCGACTCCTGCACGGCCCTTGTTGCGGGCTACCTTCCGGCAGGCACTTTCCAGATTCTTCCTCTAACGGCTCTGACTTCCCGTGAGCTCTCGCCGACCTCACGGGGGGATCCCTTCTTAACGTGCACGGCCTTCTTGACCATTCTATCCCGAACCATCGCATGCCAAACTGCTGTCGCTTTTACACGCTCTCATCAGCACGGCAGGCCTCCCTCGAAAGGGGTCTGGGCTTCGCCATCGGCCAGAAGGCTCGCCTCGACATACAACCACATCAGGTTCGCAGTATCTCTCGCTATGGACTGGTCATTCGTCTCCTGTTGCTATCCACCCCGCCTCATGGCAACGCAGTTACATTCAACTATAGGCCGTTGAGCACATGCCTAGGAGGGACTTTCACCTTCCTGACCATGCACGCTCGAAGGCGCACTACACCCTACCATCACGCGAAAATAGCGCACCTATCTCATTTCAAATTTTAAATTTCAGATTTACTTATCATGGTGTTTGACTCAAAGTTCAAGTTCACCAGCGTATAGAATTGTAAATGCTGCGCTGGAAGTGTCAGATGTTTACGGCGTGTTGCCCAAACCGAGATTCCTCGACTTCGCTCGGAATAACACCCGTTAAGAGCTCGAATTTCTTAAGAAACTGTCATGCTGATCCCGACGTACGTCGGGACGAAGCATCTCGCCGACTTGTCCGCCATAGCACGAAGTGCGAAGGAGGAAGGCGCACTTTCGATTTGGGAAACACGCCGTTTAATGAAAAATATGAATAAGGGAATCAGACAAGAATACGTGCTGTCTGCTTGACAAAGACACGACTGTATTCAGGAGGTCGAAAATGAAATTCGTCGGTGCCCATGTTTCGACGCAAGGTGGCGTCTTCAACGCGCCAATCAATGCCAAAGCCATTGGAGCAACAGCGTTTGCCATGTTTACAAAGAATCAGCGTCAATGGGTTGCACCACCCTACACAGACGAAATAATCGCCGCATTTCGCAAGACCCTTGCGGCGAACGGATTCGCTCCCAAGCATGTCTTGCCACATGACAGTTATCTCATCAATCTGGGGAATCCAGAACCTGAGAAACGTCAAAAGTCTCTCGACGCTTTCATAGATGAGCTATCACGTTGTCAGCAACTCGGGTTGACCCTTCTGAATATGCACCCCGGCAGTCATCTGCGGGAGATCTCGGAAGATGCCTGTTTAACGCTTATTGCAGAGTCCATCAATAGAGCCCTCGAGGCAACAGAGGGAGTGACAGTGGTTCTTGAAAATACCGCCGGGCAGGGATCGAACGTGGGGTATCGTTTTGAGCACCTTGCTAGTATTATTGATCAGGTTGATGACAAGTCCCGCATGGGCGTTTGTATCGACACCTGCCACTCCTTCTCCGCGGGCTACGACCTTCGTACCAAAGAAGCCTGCCAGGAAACCTTTCAGTCTCTGGCAGACATCGTCGGTTTTGAGTATCTGCGAGGGATGCATATCAACGATAGCAAGGTCCCCTATGAGAGTCGCAAGGATCGGCACCACAGCATAGGCATGGGAACCATCCCAATGGTTGCCTTTGAATTTATTATGCGGGATCCCCGTTTCGACAATATTCCGTTGATACTGGAAACAATTGATGACTCGCTTTGGCCTGAAGAGATCGAGCGCCTCAAAGAACTTGCTAGGGTTGAAACGCGTTGATGCGATAGAACTTTGTAGGAACGTGGTCAATGACGCCCGTGTAGGACATAAAGCCTTCGCAACCCGGCAGGTTGGTATACCCCGGAATACCACTCCAGTTTGTCTCGCTACCCAATGTTGGACTCAACAACAGGCTATAGAACATCCCGGTCGTTGAGGGCCAAGTGATCACGAACGTATTGGCCCCCCCCCCTTCGGCAAGTGAAATTCCAGAAACAGAAGGTTTGTCGTAAACGTGTAAGATGACAGGAATGCTTAGGATCGGTTGTGTCGGATCGTTGCTCGTCAGAATAAGGGAGTCTTGATAATCCCCCTTCGGCATCCCTGTGGTGTCAAATAGGACCGTCACATTCCCTGATGAGTCAGATGCCAAAGTTCCCGAAGAGGCAGGATACTGCAACCACGATTCCCCCCGACGGAATTGAACATCGTCAATGAACCATCCCCTATCGACAGACGCAAGGTCCGAACCAAAACGGAAACGGATTTGAACCTGTCTTCCTGCATAAGCTTCCAGATCAAACGTAACATTCTCCCATCCCCCTGTTCCACCAAAGCAGGGAGTGGGATCAGAAAATGGCGACTCATAATTAGGTGTGATCTTGCAGGGATAGCCACCAACTGGAACTATTCGATCAAACGTGATACCGCCATTTGTGGAAATGTCCACCACGCCGCCGTCCCAGTAGTAATCCTCGAGGTTTATTCGCCCCTCATACTCCACTTCTATCCATTGCCAGAAACTCAAAGTGGGAGTTCCGCCTAGGGTCACAGGAGGCATTATCAGCACTGCATCCGATCCGTTTTGATATTGATCGGTCGCGTCATCTCCAAAGTACCATGCATATCTCGCGGAATGCACCTGCTGGGTGGCAATATGCCACTGATCGTTTACACCTGAGTGAGTCCAACCGTAACCAAATTCCGTAATGGGGTCTGTTAGGTCTGTGACAAGCTGCCAGGTCAGTTCGGCATTTCCTTGGTTTGTCAGCGTGAGCGTCACCTCACTCAGTGTATCGCGTTTAAGTGATACGGTAAGCAAACTTGGCGCGACAGCCACCACGGGATATACCAACTGAAACGTATGCGCAGACGACTCGCTGCGGTTACTGGCACTATCATCGGCTTCAATATGATATTCAATTATGTCTCCCGGCAGGTGGGCACTGAAAATACTGCCTTCGTAGACATCGCCCGCCACCAAAGTCATATTGGTCTCAGCCATTCCCTCCTCGCCATTGATCTGCCAGAATAGCCGAACGCTTCCAACACCCACACGATCGGTAACGGTTGCCGACACGCGCCACGGAGAAATGGCACCCATGGGATCATCAAGGGGAATATGAACAATCTCAGGACCTTCTGGCACAGATTCCGCGTCAAGCGGATCTGAACGATCTGCCAATTCTTCTGCATTGGAGAACCCGTCTCCGTCAGGATCATTTGTCGGCGAGGAATCCAAATGCGAATAATTAAAAAGTTCCCACCAATCCGGAAGCCCATCCGCATCATCATCTTCCGCTTCGGGAATATAAGAGGCCGTCGCGTCTTTAGCCGCGTTCATTGTGAGGTTCACAGCCGGATTCAATGCCGTAGCAAAAGCATTCGGATAACGGACACCATCCACAATCCAGTTCACAAATGCATAGGATGTCCCTTCAACATCCACGATAGCCGGTGCCGTTGTGGTTTCAGCCACCTCACCCACATCCCACCATGTAACGGTATCGACAACCCCCGACAGAGAAGCCTGTTGCTGCAAGCCGTACTGACCCTCCCAAATCCACAACACAGTGCTGGCGCTGCGAATAACAAAACTTAAACTATTCGAAGTGCCCACCGCAGGGACATCTCCAAACCCATACCATCCGTCGCACCGATACCGATGCCCCGCCGTCGGCACCGTGTAGGGGCTGGCCGTCGCCACAATGGCACTGCCCCACGGTTTCTCGTAATCTCCATACTCCTCGGGCGTCGTTGTGCCATACTCATCAGGAAGACCAATAATCGAAAAGGGAACGGGATAGGTCACATCAAAACGATGCAGTTCCGTTGGGGCAGAGGCAGGATGCATGGCAAGCAGATCCGTTTTGGTCTCGGCCCGTATCATGTAATGAATCGCGACACCTTCGTTCTGCGACGGGATAATTGTACGAAACAGATCGTTGGAAACATGCTGCATAACGTTGGTTGTGAACGTATTCGTGCTCCCCGTTGTGTTCCACAACATGACAACGCAATTGGTATCAACAAAAGGAACACTGGGACGGATGCGGGCTTCGACAATGTGATCCGAAAAAATATCCGTTGTGTTTTCCAGCGGCACATGCTCGATCGTGGGTGTGAGCGTGGCAAAGGCCTTATAGGCATTCAGTCGCCCCTCAGTGACACACCTCCCCGTCAGCGAAGCAACGGGGTCGGTACCATCGAAGAGCGCCTGACGCACCTGCTGCCACGTGAGTTGCGGCATATAATCGAACAACAATGCGGCGACGCCCACCACATGCGGTGACGCCATGGACGTGCCACTTTTGTAGCCGTAGTTGCCGGAAGGGATGCTGCTGAAGATAGAGGATCCCGGGGCTCCGAGATCAACGGAGGTCACACCGTAATTCGACAAGCTGCTGAGTCCGTCTGCTGAAGTTGTATTTGCAACCGCCAGCATATTACTCATGGAAAATCCGGAAGGGTAGTGGGGGAATATGTCGTTATCCAAACCTTCATTACCCGCTGCAGCAACATGCAAGATCCCCTGCCCTCCCGCCACCCGAAGTGCAATCTCTAAGTTTGAACTAAAGCCCCCTCCGCCCCAACTATGGTTGGTCACCCGCACCGGAACCCCACGAGTCCTTTGCGTGATCACATAATAGACACCGTCGATGACGTCCGACATGTAACCTAACGTGCCGCTCGCATTGAAAATCTTGATCGGCATGATTCGTATATTCCATCCCACCCCAGCAACACCGGTTCCGTTATTGCCCATTGCACCGATAATTCCAGATACGTGGGTTCCATGGCCGTTGTCGTCGGTTGGGTCATTATCTCTGTTATAGAAATCCCACCCGTGCACATCATCTGTATAGTTGTTTCCATCATCGTCTAATGCATTATTAGCGATTTCGAGGGGATTGCTCCAAATATTGTCTTTCAAGTCGGGATGATCAAAATCTATCCCCGTGTCGAAGACTGCCACAACAACACCCCCGGTTCCGGTCGTCATATCCCACACTTTGGGCATCTCAATCTTGTTCATGCCCCACTGTAGATAATACGAGGGATCGTCAGGTGTGCTCTCCGCAACCTCGATGAGATAATCCGGCTCGGAAAAATCCACGCACACTGACGCCTCAAACGTCTCAATGAGTGTAAGCACCGAATCCAGATCTGCCGGTGTTACCGATACCAGAAAACACCCCGAGCCCAAAATTTCGTCACGAATCTCAAATCCATGCTGTGCAACCTCAACCGCAAGATCATCGCGGGTTCGACCTTCCTTCAAGCGCACGATAACGTGATCCCCCACCATCGCAAGCTGCTCAACAAGTATGTCTTGCCCTGTCTTCGGATCGGTGGAAAGCGTTTCTTCAACCCGAACAAGCGGATATTTAAATAACGTTCGCACCAGCTGCTTTCGACGCCGAACCTGAGGATCCGACGTGGGAGAGGTCTGTGATGCAACGATCTCCGCCCCGACAAAACGATCCAGAATGGGCGGGCGGTTGACGGCGCTCTGGGCAGGAGAAACCGCAAACAAGGCGCCACGTTGCGATGGATCCCCCTGGGGAGACTGGGGTGACACCGGGGCTCGTGTCCCGACATAGCCCGACACAGCCCTC
The DNA here is from genome assembly GCA_964576795.1 of uncultured Victivallales bacterium. Taxonomy (GTDB): domain Bacteria; phylum Verrucomicrobiota; class Kiritimatiellia; order UBA8416; family UBA8416; genus JABGOW01. Next base: position 350 of record CAZNWT010000055.1, on the reverse strand, counting down.
TCGTTGTCGCAGCCCGCATCAACCCCCCCAGTCTTCGTGTTAACACCACGCAGCAACACAGCCGTGCTGACCACGACTAACGTCACGGCAGCAACCCATAAGCATCGTTTCGTTCTCATTTCTCTGTCCCACAATAATACACCTTGCCGAGCTCATTGCCAAGACGCCAGAACAGGGACAGAAATGTGGAGAATGGACGGTAGGGCGTGGAGGGTTTTGGACCGCTCAGACGGAGTCGGCACTTTGGATTTAAGCGTAGCGTGCCTCTGCATGGTGCACAAATTTGATTCACGACAAGCAGCGGTTCCAAATAGGCGGCAATGCCGGGGGTCTGATCCTGTCGCGAGGAA
>CAZNWT010000054.1:0-29418 GCA_964576795.1 uncultured Victivallales bacterium | reverse complement strand
TCCTCGCGACAGGATCAGACCCCCGGCATTGCCGCCTATTTGGAACCGCTGGAACAAGGTCTCCACCGTGTTCCATGGCGATTTCACGTGATAGACTCAAACCGAGGCCTGTACCCTCCACCGTGCGACTACGAGACTTGTCTTCACGATAGAACCGGTCGAATACGTGATCCCTATCGATAGTCATGTCCTCGGGGATGCTGTTTGTGACCGTAACAACCATTTCCGCCGAATTCGTACCGAGGCACACGTTGATAAATTCCGGCGAGCGATTATACTTCATTGCGTTGCTGGTCAAGTTCCGCAGAACCAGAGCGAGAAGGTCACGATCTGCCATAACGGTAACACCTGGAACAATATCGCGTTTCAACGCCAGATCTGGCATCTGTGACTCAATGTCATCACATTGTGCATCAAGTTCCATGCTCAAGTCGACCACATCAAGGCTCAGTTTCAGTTGTCCTGAGTTTGCTTGTGCAAACAGCAGAAGCTTGCGAACAATGGACTTGAGGCGGTGAAATTCTTCGACAAAACCCACGTAGTTTTGTTGCTCGACTGAGCTTTCCTGTGCATCCCGAATAGCCTGCTCCAGTTGTCCATGGAGTATCGTTAATGGTGTTTTCAGTTCGTGGGCCGCATCCGCACTAAATCGCACCGACTGCTGGAAGCTCCGTTCGAGTCGCTCCAACATGCCATTGATGACATCAATCAGAGCCTGGAATTCCTGGTCCGAATTCCTGACTTTCACGCGCGTACTTAATGCCCTTGCCGTTATACCCGAAGCGACCTCAGTGAGCTCTCGCACGGGGCGCAACACTTGCCGTGCCAGTAGCCAGCCACCCACAGCGAGCCGTGCCAGCGCGCAGGGTGCCATGAAAAGAAGCGCGTTTCTTAACTGGCGAATCTCAGATCCAAGATCGGCTAGTCAATCCCCACAGCAAGCGTTGAGAACGCATTGCCCATGACGATAAACCGCCATGCTCCCCCCCCTTTTTTGACGGTTGTCCAACGAGGCGGCTAGAGCTGCGTCAACGGTAGTTTACCATGCGGCCTTTTAAAGCTGTTGGTAAGAAATGACCGATGAAAGAACTCAGGCTCTGTGCTGATGCCTTCAGTCTCTAAGATGCCTAATTCTGCTGCCGTCAGTTCGACGGGCCATTGCGGCGAGGTGTAAATTGAATGACCATCCCTATCATTCTCCTTTATCAAGGGGCATGCTTCAGCCTTTTCACCATAAATGGAACCCAGTGTGCTGTCAAAACGAGCCCAATGATCGTGATACCTTGGGCCTCTCATTTGAGCGTCACCAAGAACTTGAAGTTCGCGGTCGATGCCCTGCACGCCAATCCGGCGGACAACTGACCGGAATATGCTCGCGAAGATAATCAATACCAATCCAAATGTTCGAGAAGACTGAATTCGCGTGTCATAAGTTCAACGGGGCTGTCTCCTCTGTTGACTTCGCGTGTCAACAGATTGAGGGTCAAGTCCTCAACCCGCAGAACACTGAGCTGCCTATCCCCACCTCGGCGAAACACGACATAAATTCGGGCAATGAGTTCCTCAATGTAGAACGGTTTTGTCAGGTAATCATCGTCCCCGAAATTCAGTCCATCCAAACGCTCATTCAGTTCGCTACGAGCCGTCAGCAGAATAACCGACACGCTGTGCTTCTTTTCTTGGAGACTCCGCAAAATGCTCAACCCATCCCGACCAGGCAGCATAATGTCTAACACGATTAAGTCGTATTCCCGTGTGGTTTCCATCATGTAGGCGTCATTGCCATTAGCGCAAATGTCCACATGAAATCCCTGTTCCTGAAGTCCGCGGCGAACAAACGTAGCCATTTTTCGTTCATCTTCGACAACCAAATTTGCATACAGACAATATACAAATGTCCCCAAAACAAGCCAGATCGTCTTCATAACAATACTGTCATGTTAGATCGCATATTCTCGTCATGTTCATATCGTCATATGGTCCAGAGAGCGGAAAAGACTTCGCAGCGTAAACGGAGTCACATATGCGGAAAGGAGGGGTAACACAAAGTGGAACGGATGAAGGAATATCGCAGAATGATGAATCAGGAAAGAACATCAAAAGGAGAATCATGAAGAGGAATCATCACAACATCATAATACTTGGAACGGCATTGGTTGCGGGCACCATGGCATACGCACAGCAAGGGGGGCCGCAGGAAGGCATACAAAGTCGGCCTGAGATGGAGTTCCACAAGGGATCTTCATATGCGGATCGTATGCATGGTCCAGAACAAGAGGCAGAAACCCCCGGTGCATACCGTTCTAGTCGTAGACCGGATGCACGCGGTCCACATGCAAGGCCTCCGTTGATGTTGGATTTACAATGTGCCAAAGCTTCGGGAGCAACCGACGACCAAATCAAAGCTGTGTCTGAAGCAATATTCAACCGAGAGATCATGCGCATAGAGCTACAGACAAAAATTGACAAGGCCGATCTAACCCTGCACCACCTACTCACGCAGGCAGAACAGGACTCAGAAGCCATTTCGAAAACCGTCGACATTCTGAATGATGCGCGCGGCGCAATGTTCAAAGCGAATGTTCTCGCTCCAATCAAATTGAGACAGATGCTGGGCGAAGCCGTATTCCTAAAGATGCAGGAGATCCAGCATAGAGGGCCAAGAAATCACCCCGATGGCCGTATGCGAAGGAATCATGGACAGCAATAAAGACTAACTGATGCAGTCAAATGTCACTGCAGTGCAGCCATGCGCAGAAAGCTCCGAACCCATGAGGGGCATTGCGCGTGGCCATCTGTGGGCGGCGGCGTGAAAAGCCGTTAAAACTGGCGGTTTGAAAGTCCTGTCTGTTTTTGGGTCTTTCATGCCGGTTCGATGCGATCCTTCATGCGATAGCTTTTGCCTTGGATAGCGAGCGTCTCGGAGTGATGGAGCAGGCGGTCAAGTATCACCGCGGCTACGACGTGCGAGAACCCATCGAGGTGCGTATTGGATTGGAGGATCTTGTGGTTTTGAGCTATCCCGGGCCGGATCGGTCTGTGCGGCTGGATGAATTACGAGCGGGCCACGCCTTGCCGAGGCGCTAAACGATCTCCTCGTCGAATACACCATCCCCGACAAACCCAACAGTCGCCTACAGCAGTACCGATTGACGGCCAAAGGGAATGACCTTCTTGAGAAACAAAAGCTTTAGCTTCTCGATCTTACCCCTCCACCCGCTCTCTCCCCTGACCCCCGCCGTGCTACAGCAAAGGTCACCTAATCTCGTAACCTACTTACAGGAAGCATGTTAACGCTTCCTGCAGAGAGTGAGTGCTCCCTTGACACAACACATTTTCATGATGTGCGGATGCGTTCCAACACTCTTGCAATTCAGTGTAGATGATGAGAACTTACTTTGCATTGGGTCACTTAAAAAATGAGACGACTATTTTATCTATAAAGGGCAGGCCGTGGCAATCGCATCGAATCAATCTGGTATATGGGACAATCACAACCGAGGAGCCATTGGCGAATTCCTTCGTGAAAAGATCAAACCCGGTTCCAAACTTTCTTTCGTGTCCGCCTATTTTACCATCTATGCTTATGCCGCTCTTAAGGACGAACTTGACGGTATTGATCACCTTCGCTTTCTGTTTGGTGAGCCACGTTTCATCCAATCCCTTGACCCGAAGAAAACAGAGAAAAAGGCATTCCGTATCGAGGATGATGAACTCTCGCTGGCTCACCGCCTGAAGCAGAAACGTGTGGCCAAGGAGTGTGCCGACTGGCTTCAGAACAAGACCGAGATCCGCTCCATCAAGAAGCCCGGATTTCTGCATGGAAAAATGTACCATGCAGACAACGGTGGCGTTTCAGAGGCAATTCTCGGCAGCTCCAATTTCACCGTCAGTGGACTGGGGCTTGGAGCTTCCGGCAACAATGTTGAACTCAATCTCAAAGTCAATGATAACCGAGATCGAGACGATCTCAAAAACTGGTTTGATGAAGTCTGGAATGACGAGAAGATGGTTGAGGATGTGAAAGCCGAAGTTCTCGCCTATCTTGCCCAGCTCTACCAAAACCACTCGCCAGAGTTCATCTACTACAAGACCCTATTCCATATCTTTGAGGACTATCTTTCAGACGCTGAACGCGGCGGCCTGCTTGATGAAAAAACCGGATTCTTCGAATCCCACGTATGGGCCATGCTCTACGATTTCCAGAAAGATGGTGTAAAGGGTGCTATCAACAAGGTCCTCAAACACAAGGGATGTATCATCGCCGATAGCGTGGGCCTTGGGAAAACCTTTGAAGCCCTCGCAGTCATCCGCTATTTCGAGTTATTGAACCAGAACGTCTTAGTCTTGTGTCCCAAGAAGCTGGAAGACAACTGGCTGATCTATCGGGAGCATGATGTGCGTAACCCCCTCGATAAGGACGGTTTTGCATACACAGTCAAAGCGCACACAGATCTGGGCCTCGACAAGTTTGCGACCCATAATTGGGCCAACTATGGCTTGGTTGTGATTGATGAGTCTCACAATTTCCGCAACAACGCGCGCGGCAAGGAGCGAGAGGATGGGTCCCGAGGGATTACGCGCTACGAATTCCTGATGGAGCAGGTTCTCAAAAAAGGCGTGGATACCAAAGTACTATTGCTTTCGGCAACACCCGTGAATAACAGCCTCAAAGACCTTCGTAATCAATTTCTGTTGATTACGCAAGATGAGGATACGGCGTTTCAAGAGTCGCTCGATATATTCAGCATTTCCCAGACGATGAAGAATGCACAGACCCACTTCACTCAATGGGCGGATCCGAAGCGAAACCCGGAGCGTAAGGTTAGCCGACTGCTCGACGTATTGGATTCGACGTTCTTCAAGCTGCTTGACGAGCTCACGATCGCACGGTCGCGTCGCCACATCATCAGCTACTACGGAACCAAAGGCATGGGTGAATTTCCCAAAAGACTCAAGCCAATGGCGTTGCACCCGGCAACAGATCTCAAGGGATACTTCCCGTCATACGATGATCTGCATGCAGCCATCTCAGAATACAAACTTACGATCTTCAACCCGACCGCCTATCTGGAAGAGGCGCATGTAAACACATACCTCAAAGCGGGTGAGCAGAGGGTGCTCTTCAACGATCAGAAAAGACGCGAGTTCTATCTGATTGGCATGATGCGAACGAACTACTTGAAACGGCTAGAAAGCTCCATCCATAGCTTTGAAGTCTCGATAGAGCGCACAATCAAGAAGATCGACGATCTGCTGATGAAGATTGACCATTTCGAAGGTAACTTTGACTGGAGTACGGGGCTGTTCAAAGATCAGGGAGAGGAAGAGGAGGCGGAACTTCTGGAACGGCTGATGGTGGGCAAGAAGCTCCCGATTCGGTTGGAGCACCTGAAACGCAAGGAGTGGAAAAGGGATCTCAAGAAGGACCGGACACAGTTGATTGCCATCCACGAGAAAGCTGCCGCCGTGACCCCGGACCGAGATGCCAAACTTCAGGAGTTGAAACGTCTGATTTATGACAAGGTCAACCGGCCCATTAATGATGACAATCGGAAAGTACTTGTCTTCACCGCTTTCTCCGATACCGCGCAGTATATCTACACGAATCTAAAGGACTGGGTATCCGAGGAACTAGGCCTGCACAGCGCACTGGTGAGCGGCACCGGTGACAATCGAACAACCTTCAATCTGCCTGGCTATACCCGCCAGACCGATTTTTTGTCGATTCTGACCAATTTTTCTCCCCGCTCCAAGCTCCGTGATAAAATGCCAAATATGCCGCAGGAGGGCGGAATTGACATTCTGATTGCTACCGACTGCATTTCAGAGGGCCAGAACCTACAGGACTGTGATTACCTGATCAATTATGACATCCACTGGAATCCGGTGCGCATCATTCAGCGCTTCGGGCGAATAGACCGACTGGGCAGCACCAACAAACAAATTCAGCTTGTTAACTTCTGGCCCACTGATGACCTCAACAAATACATCAACCTGAAAGATCGTGTTGAATCCCGTATGGCAATGGTGGACCTTGCGGCCAGCGGCGCGGATAACCTGCTTGCGCCTGATCAGCTCGAGAGCTTGGTGGCGGAAGAGCTGACTTACCGCGAGAAACAGCTTATTCGCCTCAAAGATGAAGTGATTGATCTGGAGGAGATGGACGACAACGTATCGCTCAGTGAATTCACCCTCGACGATTTCCGCGTTGAACTCATGAACTTTCTGGCCAGCAATCGCCAACTGCTGGAAGACGCCCCGCTTGGCTTGTACGCCGTAACGCCGCCGCTTGATGGCATGAAGAGCTCGGAGCTGTTTGACAAGAATTGGCATGAGATTGTGAAACCTGGTGTTATCTTCTGTCTGCGACACAAGCATCCGCCCAAAGAGAAAAAATCCACCAACGTGAATCCCTTAGGCCGGTACTATCTCCTCTATATCCGCGACGACGGGACTGTCCGTTTCACCTTTACCCAGGCGAAGAACGCGCTTTCCATGTTGCAGAAGCTCAGTGTGGGAAAAGATAAGCCCTATCAGGCCCTCTGCGATCTGTTTGACCAGAAAACTGAAGGCGGCACGAAGATGGATAAGTACAGTGGCCTGATCAGCAAAGCCATCAAAGCCATTGTTCGCACATTCCAGAAACGAACCGCCGCCGGACTTCAGTCCGGTCGAAATTTCGTTATCCCCGACAAGGCGGAGCAGGCCAGCGATGCATCAGATTTCGAGCTGATTACGTGGCTGGTGATCAAATCAGGGGGGATCTAATGTCTGATACAAATTCAAAAATGGATTTTGATGCGCTGGTAATCGCGATTCAGCAGGTCCATGATCAACTGGCCGTGCAGGCGAGCAAAGCGGTTAATATCAGCCTGACACTGCGCAACTGGTTTATAGGATGTTATATTGCTGATTTTGAACTCAACGGCAGAGATCGTGCTGAATATGGAGAAAACCTTCTGTACGATCTAGCAAACCGGCTGGGTGCTATCAGCAATTGCAATCGGCGGCAACTTTACGATTATTTGAACTTCTTTCGTGCCTATCCGCGAATTGTGCGGACAGTGTCGGCACAATTGCAAACACTTCTACCAGAGTATATTACGAGCGTTTACGAAAAAGTGCCGACGGCGTCGGCACAATTGGTGATTCCTGCCGAAAAACTTGTAAATAGCCTTTCCTACAGCCATTTCAAGCTTCTTGTCGGCTTGGAAGATGAGCTCAAACGCACGTTCTACGAAATGGAGTGTATACGGGGAAACTGGTCTGTCCGCGAGTTGAACCGCCAGATTGCAAGTTTGTATTACGAACGCTCTGGTCTCTCCAAGGATAAGGGGATGCTCGCCGATATGGCGAATGCCACCGCCCAACAGTCCGACCCGAAACTCGTGATACGCGACCCGTACATCTTCGAATTTCTCGGCATCAAATCTAAAGAAGTCATGAGTGAGTCCGATCTTGAAGACGCACTTCTGGACAAACTACAGGACTTTCTGTTGGAGCTGGGGCACGGATTTTGTTTTGAAGCCCGACAGAAGCGAATTCTGATTGGCGACTCCTACAACTTTATTGATCTGGTTTTCTATCACCGCATCCTCAAGTGTCACGTACTGATCGACCTTAAAATCGAAGGGTTCAATCACGAAAATATCGGCCAACTCAACACCTATGTCAGTTGGTATCGTAAAAATATGATTTGTTCCGGCGATAACCCACCAGTCGGCATCCTGCTCTGCACGCAGAAAGATCATGCACTTGTTGAATACGCCCTTGCCGGAATGGACAACAACATGTTTGTGTCAAAATACCAGCTTGAACTTCCGAAGAAGGAACAAATGCAAAAGTTTCTGGAAGAGAATATGCCGGAATCAAGCGAGAAATGATGAACCATGAGTGACGTACGAAACCAGATTGAATCAAGTCTCGCCGCATTTGGCACAGACGACCTCAAGACGGCCTCCATCGGCCTGCTCAACACTCTTGGGTATGCTTCTGAACGCTCGCTGAACATATCGTCCGTGGATGAGTTTTGCGACGTCTGGGATAAACCGGGTATCTTGACTGAACGAGAAAGGAAACAGCTCGACAAACTGACCTCACTAAGTTTCCTGTTTCAGTTGACCGATGCGGAATTGACGTCGCACTCCGATCTCTTTGATAGTGGCACTACGGTGGACGGGGCGCGGATGCATTCCTATCTGTTCTTTGCTGCCGAACTGCCACCCGGGGCCTACACACGGACGTTGCTGTCGGGAATCGCCCGCGCCATCAATAAGCCCCTGGCCATGCCCGCGCTTGTGCTTATTCGACATGGCGATACCGTTTCCCTCGCAATCATCCACCGCCGTCTCCACAAGAAACAATCTGACCGTGACGTCCTTGAGAAAGCGACCCTCATTAAGGACATCCGAATTGCAGACCCAATCCGTGCCCATGTCGAGATCTTGAATGATTTTGCTTTCGATAATCTCGATCATGACTATGGCGTTTCGAATTTCGTCCGACTTCATGAAGCCTGGCAGAAGCGACTTGGGTCTTACGCCCTCTCCAATACATTCTATCGAGAAATTGCCGACTGGTATTTCTGGGCACACCACCAGGTTGCCGATGGCACCATCCGGCTCCCTCAGCACTGCGATACCGACGAAGAGCGGTCACTGTTTCTCATTCGGCTGCTCACACGGATTATCTTCTGCTGGTTCTTGGTGGAAAAGCGTCTCATTCCCGTGGAGCTGTTTCGGAATCATCAGCTGCGCAAACTAATCAACGATCTCGCACCCGATACTTCGACCTACTATCACGCCATCCTACAGAATCTGTTTTTCGGCACGCTCAACATGCCTCCCGAACAACGTGCCTTCCGCAAGAAGAAGAAAGCCGGTGAGCGCTACGACAAGAACTACGGCATCACCAATCTCTGGCGATATGAGACCGACTTCAACGACTCGTCGGATTGGCTTGCCATCGCTAAGCGCGTCCCGTTCCTCAATGGGGGCCTGTTCGACTGTCTCGATGACAAGACAGGCAAGAAGAAGGACAACTTCATTATCGACGGTTTTTCCGACCGCTCCGATTTCGGCTGCGATTTACCCAACGACTTGTTCTTTGGCGAGGAACGTATCGTGGACCTCTCTCACGATTATGGAGACGAGAAAAAGCCCCATGCCCGTTACAAGAAGGCCAAAGTACGCGGCCTCATTGAGATTCTGTCCCGCTACAAGTTCACCGTCGAGGAGAATACTCCACTGGAAGAAGAAATTGCCCTCGATCCTGAACTGCTGGGAAAAGTGTTTGAAAACCTCCTTGCATCCTACAATGAAGACACTCGCACCACAGCCCGCAAGGCCCTCGGCGCATTCTACACGCCACGGGAGATTGTATCCTATATGGTGGACGAGGCACTGAAATCATATCTCACGGGCCAGGTTCCCCGTTGCAAGGGGGCATTGGAAGATCTGTTTTCCAACAAAGCCACGCTCAAAGAAATTAAGCCCGACACACGCGATGCACTCATTGCCGCCATCGGTCGCGTTAAGATTTTGGATCCGGCCTGCGGCTCCGGTGCCTTCCCTATGGGTGCGCTACACCGCCTTGTTGACCTGCTTCAGAAACTCGATCCCAACAACGTATCGTGGAAACGTGACCGCCTTGCCGAAGCCTGCCGCTATCGTGAGCTTCTTGAAGAAGCTGGTGCTCCAAAAGACGAGATTACCGCCTGCGATATCCGTATCGCCGATATCGAGAAATCCTTCGATACCCGCTTCCATGCCCTCGACTTTGCACGCAAACTCTATCTCATCGAAAACAGCATTTACGGTGTGGATATTCAGCCAATAGCCACCCAGATTGCCAAGCTCCGGTTCTTCATCTCGCTCATTGTTGACCAGAAAGCGGATTCGAAGGCCCCGAACCTCGGCATACGTCCACTGCCCAACCTTGAAACACGCATCGTTGCCGCAGACACTCTTATTCCGATTGAGAAGGCAAAGGACCACCAGTTTGACCTACTAGATGTGCAGATACGCCCACTCAGGCGTGAACTTGAGCAGGTCAGACATAAGCACTTCAATGCCCGCAGTCCACAAGCCAAACGCGCATGTCGGGAGCGCGACGCTGAACTGCGCGAAGAGATTGCCGAGTTGCTGCGTCAGAGCGGGCTCCCTGCTGAAAGTGCAACCAAGCTCTCAGCCTGGGATCCCTACGACCAGAACGCCTTTGCCCCATTTTTCGACACTGAATGGATGTTTGGCCTGCCTGTTGGCAAGGTGCGTCTTCAAGGAAAAGTCCCGACCACACTGCTTGGCAATCTCGCCCTCATCAACGAAGCTGGCGGACAAGGCGAACTCACGCCATCAATGGATCGCGAAATCGACAGCGGCTTTGATGTCGTTATAGGCAATCCTCCGTATGTGCGAATCCAGACACTCAAGAAGAAGGATCCCAAGATGGCGACTTTCTTCAAGGAGTACTACGCTAGTGCAGCCAAGGGGAACTATGATCTCTACGTTGTCTTTGTCGAAGCTGGGCTGAAGCTGCTGAAAGCTGACGGGCACCTTGCTTACATCTGCCCACACAAGTTCTTCAATGCAAAATATGGCGAGTCGCTTCGGGCACTCGTTGCGGAGGGGGAGCATCTCCGCCATGTTGTCCATTTCGGTGAGCTGCAAGTGTTCCCCGGTGCCAGCATCTACACGTGCCTCCTGTTCCTAGAAAAAGATGGATCGCCTGATTGCCGCTTCATTCGTGTCACGGATCTTGAATCATGGAAAACAACTCTTGCGGGGACGGAAGGTAGTTTTTCTTCTGATTCTATTGGAAAAGATGAATGGACTTTCGCTGTTGGTAAGGGCCGGGCTGTGTTCGAGCGACTACAGGCGAATCCTCACACATTGGAGACTATTACTACACGCATTTTCCAAGGTATCAAAACCAGTGCTGACAAGATCTATATTGTTGAGGAGCTAAAGCGGACAAAAACTAAACTCGTCGTATATTCATCTCAGACCAAGAGCGAGCACGAGGTGGAAACCGGCCTATTTCATCCGCTTGTAAAGGGCGGCGATAGTCGCGCATTCGTCCTCACCAAGACAGATCGGCTAATCCTTTTTCCATATGCAACCAACCAGCATGGCAACTCATCGCTCATAACGGCAACCATTATGCGGGATCAGTTTCCTCTCACATGGGCCTACTTAGTCGCGAACAAGACCTATCTCAAAGGTCGTGAAGATGGTGCATTCAGCGGTGACAACTGGTTTGCTTACGGGAGAAGCCAAGCATTGGATGTAATGCCGCAGCCCAAACTATTCACTCCTGATCTTGCTCCGTCAGCGTCATTCGCGTTTGACGAAACAGGCAAGTTCTTTTTCACGGGCGGTGTTTCGGGAGGTTACGGAATTCTTCCTCAATCAGGCGTTAATCCGAAGTGGCTTCTAGCACTGCTCAATAGCCGTGTTGTTGATTTCTTTCACCACCAGATAGCGACCCAAATGCGAGGTGGATGGTACAGCTATGAGTCACGATTTATTAAAAACCTGCCATTACCAAATACGCCTAATCACAAAGCCCATTTGATTGTAATGCTGGTTGACATCCTGATCGCAGCGCAACGCCAGTTCGTTGCCCAACCGGATGCCAAAACCACTCGAGACCCTTTGATGCTTGCATATTGGGAACAAGCCCTGAACGGATTGGTGTACGAACTGTATTTTCCTGACGAAGTTCATGATGCTGGGCTACAGCTTTTCGACCTTGTAGAGCAGGCTGCGCTCCCGGAAAGTGACTCCATCAGCGCGGCAGACCCTCTGCCCAAGTTGCGGCAGGCATTTGAGAAACTCTACGATGGAACGCACCCGTTACGAATTGCGCTGGATAAGTTGCAGACACTGGATACTGTCCGCATTATTGAGGGGAAAGTGTGAGGATCACGAAGATCAGTCTGCAGGGCTTCCGCGCCTTCGATGAGCCCTTCACGCTAGATCTCGAGGGCGGAACAAATCTCCTGTTGTACGGAGAAAACGGTTCTGGAAAATCGTCCATCTATCTTGCTCTCATGCGTTTTTTTGAGGAGCGCGGTGATGACATCACGAAGCATCGCAATCATTTTTCGCCGGATAGCCGCGAGTCTCATGTCCATATTCGTATTGAGGGTAAGGATGCCTCCGGCAAGGAACATGACGACTTGTGCTTCTGGGATAGTGCAGGCGGCCACCCCCTCACCGTCCCCAAAGAACCTGACACAGAGCCTATTTCCAAAGCCTTTCGCTCTCTTCTTGTGGACGGGGCCCGACGGTCAGGGTTTCTCGATTACCGCATGATGCTCCGCACGAGCCTACTGTCAGCCCCGATCTCGCGTTCGAACAGCGGGCCCAATGTCCACAACACCATATACGGAGCAGAATCAGAAGGTCTGGAAGCGCAGCTTTTTGATCTCACCTCGTTAGTGATCCTCTCCGGCGTCCGAGTGACGACCATTGGGGGTGGTGAAACGACTATTGGATCCCTTATGCGCAAGGTCTGGGAGAATCGGCCATACGGTCGCTACAAGAAGGTCTTGGCGAATGCGAACTACCATGCAAACGCCTTCAATCGAGCTTTCAATGCGAAGCTGCCTGAACTAGAAGTGAAGCTGGCTGCACTCTTGGGCAACTTTGAGAACCACCAACTGTCGATCAAGTTGCATCCTGCTTCGCTGGCATGGGATAAGCCCAGTTTGGAGCTGAAAGGAGCTGAGCTGATCCCTGAGATCACATTTCGAAAAAAGCCAGTAACAGACCATCACCAGTTTCTAAACGAAGCGCGACTTTCAGCACTTTCCACCTGCCTGTTTCTAGCGGGAGTGCTCCTGTCCGACAATGACTACGACAATCCTGGCCATCCTCGTTTCCTAGTTCTCGACGACGCCATGATTGGCCTCGACCTTCAGAACCGTCTTCCTATTCTCAAGATACTGGCAGGCGAGTCATTCAAGCACTATCAGATATTTCTACTCACGTACGATCGTGTCTGGTTTGACCTCGCACGAGGACATCTCTCGGAGAAGAGTGGCTGGTTACACCGAGAACTCCTTGCCGATGAAGATACGGGAACCCTTATTCCAAAGCTCAAATCATCGCAGAAGGATTTGAAGATAGCCAAAGACCACTTGGACAACGGGGATCTGAAGGCAGCAGCCGTATACGCGAGGTCAGCATTTGAATGGAAGCTCCGGAAGGTATGTCAGGACCGGGGCATCAAGACACCCTATAAGGCCGATGCCGAGAAGGTTGGGGCTGGTGTCTTATGGGACGGGATTGTCTTGCGTCAGCGAGAGAGGGAGAAACAACGCGAGAAGGGCTCTACTGTCCCTGATTTCGTTCAATCAGTATTGGAAAAGGATGTTGAGACGCTGCGCTCAACAGTGCTGAACAAGCTCAGTCATACTGGTGCTTCCGGGCTGGTTAAATCTGAAGTGCAAGCAGCCTTGGATACCGTGAAGAGCGTGCATGTTCACAATTTTCCAAAGATCAATGGAACCGCATGAAGCTAAGCATGGACGACCCATCTTCACTGTTCCGAGTGTATGCCGAATATGACGATCTCGTACCGCACCTACCGGCTGTTCAGCAGATCGCCGATGCTCACCGGAATGAGTTTGGTTTCCTTTCTGGCACGGCATATTCCGATGCTGCAAAGAAAGGGCGGCTATGGATTGCTTTGGATTCCGAGACGTTGACATATGCCGGACACCTTCTTTTTGGGGGACACGGAAATGCTCTCCGCGTGGTTCAGATCTGTGTTGCCCCCAACCATCGTAGCAAAGGACTTGCACATGAGCTAATGCGACGGCTAAAGGAGCATGGGGAACGGCAGGGCAGAATTTCGATCATTGCGCGCGTGGCAGCAGATCTTCCTGCAAACAGTTTCTATGAACGTGAAGGGTTTCGCCTTGTCCGCCAGCAGGCAGGCGGACGGACCACGGGGCGTACCATCAACATACGAGTTTGCCGTCTGAGCACGCCTACACTCTTTGGCGGCGATAAGGTGCCTGATTGTCCAGCGGCAATGCTGAATCGTCCGGCCTATGTGGCTGAAACCTATGTGCTTGATATGAATGCCTTGTTTGATCTGTTGCGCGAACGTGCATCAGTTGCCGGTGTCCAGAAACTCGTGGAGGCTACATGTACGGGACAGATCAAACTTTTGCGAACGGAAGAAATGGTGAGGGAGCTTGAAAGAACATCGAAAGGCAAAGACGATCCACTTCTGGCATTCGTGAGGAAGTTACCCGCCCTGCCTTCGCGTGAAGAACAAGATCTCTTGCTTCTGGTATCTGAACTGCGCCCGATAGTGTTTCCCGAGCGGGAGAAGAGCCGAAAAGCAGCCCAGATGGATGAGTCTGATCTACGACATTTGGCTCATTGCATCGCATCCAACGTGGGTACGTTTGTAACAGGTGAACGCGCGATTCTGCGGGCAGGCGATGCTCTGTATTCTCGATACCAACTTGATATTCGCAGCCCCTCAGATTTTGAACAAGATGAGGAGACGATTGATGGAGACATGGTTGCCCTCGGAGTTGGGGCCACCAGTATTCGGTTCACGCAGGCAGGACAAGGCGACGGAGACAAGGTCCGTACTTTCCTGAACGCGCTAGGCGTAGACAAAGCGAAGATAAGGCGGATTGTCGAATGTGATGCGCCTGCTCGTGGGCGAGATGGTATGCTGGGATTCGCTGCCGGGGTCCTCAGTGGAGTGTTGCTCTATGAGCCTGGAACGAACGTCTCGTGCAATGAAGAAGCCCATATCTACATTGATGAGACCGTGCCAGGGCATCGCACCATCGCGGAGCACCTGCTCTGTCAATGCTGCCTGCGAACTCCCGGGGCAAGAATTAGCCTGATCGAACTCTTTATTCGGCCCGATCAAAGCCACACTCGCATGTTGGCAATCAGCCGCGGATTCCGTCCAACCGAGCAGATTGACCAAGACTACCGGCTTGTCAAACCAGCCTGTCGCCAAGTGCTCACTTCTTCATCATGGAACAGGAGTATCCGTGAGTTTCAGCAGTGCACCAGTTTGGATTTGCCAAACAAGATGCCAACGTACGCGGAATTGCAGCATACAGGGGTTGTTCTCAAAGAGAGCGCCGATGTATCTCATACGTTCTCCCTCTTTGACTTCGAAACGATGATTTCTCCAGGACTCCTGCTTCCTTCCGGTCGAGAAGGGATCATTGTTCCGATCAAAGAGGACTTTGCAGAAGATCTCCTCAATGCAGTCAATGGCCAGATGCGGCTTGATCTATACGCGACAGTGACCGTTAAGACTCTGCTTGAACGCGCCTATTTCAGAAATCCAAGAGGCGCATCGAAGATTCGTCAAGGGATGCCGTTGTTCTTCTATGTATCTGGATCAAGGGGAGGCGCGGGTTCTGTGCGAGCTGCTGCACGTTGCACGTGCAGCAAGGTTGTCTCTGTTGAGCAGGCTCTTGTCGAGTTTTCGCGACAGGGAGTGCTCGATGAGTCCATGCTGCAGCAGACTGCCGACGCAAAGGGAATGGTTCACGTATTCACCTTCGACAACGTCCGATTGATCCATAGATCAGTTTCCTTCTCAAGCCTCCGTGCAGAGGGCATAGTAGACGGTGCAAACCTTGTGACGCAACAAACGGTAAACGCGAATCAAATGGAGAAGCTTCTCGGCTTGGGAGGTGAGATTCATGGCTAGTACCGATAAGACAGATATCATACTTCTCTCAATACACCCGCAATATGCTGAGGCCATTCTTGAGGGAAAGAAAAAGGTTGAATTCCGCAAGAAAAACATTCCCCGGCATATCCGCCACGTCCTTCTGTACGCTACAAGCCCGGTAAGGCGGGTGGTTGGATACTTCTCCGTGGCGGAAGTTATTGAAACATCACCAGAGGAAGCATGGAAGCGTTTCAATGGTACTGGTGGCATAGAACACAAAGCATTCGCTGCGTACTACGCCAACACCGGGATCTCTGTTGTAATGGTTATCGAAGCTTCTCAGCGGTTTCGTCGTCCAATCAAGCTCGAGTCTGTCGACACAGAGGCGAGAGCACCACAATCGTACCGCTATGTTGACACCAAAATATTCAAAAAACTCATGAGAAGAGTGTATCAGTAGGTTGGCAGGTATAGGATCTACCTCGTTTAGCGTGGTATTGTGAAGCCGGAGATCGCAAGCTATCCGAATTCGGTGATATAGCCTCTGGGGAGTCAACGCTGTTTAGTCAATCAACCACAATCCGTTAAGATGAATTACTAGGAGATGCATGTCGAAGAAACGAGCAACAAAAAGCCCGATCAAGAACCTTCCGGTTCGCCAAGCAGGGCAATCTATTCGTATGGAAATTGAGGAGCTTTGGCAGAACAAACTATTACGACCACTCTGTGCCGTGATTGTGACAATGTCCGTGGCCATCTATGCATGGGAATTGGCCGTTTTCAAACTTCCAGTAACCCCAATGTTTATGACTGTCTTGTTGTTGGCTTCCATCCTCTGGCTACTGCTGAGTTTTCGAAAGCATCTCCCCCAGTTTAAGAATCTTAATCTTGGGTTAGTTGGAGAGCGTGCGGTAGGTCAATTTCTCGAGGAAGAACTCCGAAAATATGGCTATCAGGTGTTGCACGACATCCCGGGTGATGGATTTAACGTCGATCATGTTGTCATAGGCACATCCGGCATCTATACAATTGAAACCAAAACGCACAGCAAACCAGCCAAGGGCGGCTGCTCAATCAAATACGATGGGGCGCAGGTTTCTATCAACGGCATCAAACCAAATAGAGACCCTATCATACAGGCAAAAGCACAAAACCGCTGGCTTGCCGACATCTTCGAACAGTCAACAGGTCGGAAATTTAAGATTCAGTCGGTCGTGCTATATCCCGGCTGGTTTGTTGAAGCATCCGTTCAATGGCCCGAGGTATGGGTGCAAAACGAAAAACAGTTTCCCGCAACAATAACGAGACAGAATCAAAGTATTGGTGATGCCGATGTTCACCTCCTCACCTACCACCTGAAACTCCACGTGATCGCCAAGACCAAGGAAGAGAGCGAGCAGTCATGATGGTAAGAGATTTTCAGGGACAGAGTACCAGGAAAAGGTCAACCGTAAATCTGAATCTATTTTGAGACAAGAAAGTCCCCGTCCCTTTTGAGACCTTTTTTTTGAGACGGTGCTTCGTGAGGGGTTACTTGCTTCTATGGGGGTAAGAACCTGTGCGGATCAAGGGCAGCTGAGGGGCGGCGTCGCCGGTGGCGGAACCTGTTCGTGGTGCCCGGCAGTGGCAACCTGGTTTACTGGATCTCGAGGATCAAAGTACCTTTGAGCCATCATAAGGGGTCGGGCGGACAGGTAAGGCATTCTGTCCCGAGCCGTCGCGGTCATTCCCGTCGTGCGGGAAGCCGTGCGTGCAGTCTGCTGAAGCCATCCTGTCCGCCGCGTCCTCAATTGCCAATAGATCTGTAGCAGCTACTCACCGCTTGGTTTTCTTTTCACCGGGTATTTTCAGTTTTATGTCATAGAGTTCCTGAACCATAGTGCGCCATTGATGGGGTCCGAGTGGGGAACTCCGGCAGGGATTGTCGGAGACGTGCCCTCCATCCCCCGACTGGCCGCACGATGTGCGGTGGGCGTCTCGGAGATATGCACTTACTGTAAGCGATTAGGGACAGTCCCTTTGTGTGTTTTAGACCGCGCTGTGCGTGGTGTGCATCTCGGAGATATGCACGTACTGATTTATGCATGGCGGCTTTGCAGGACGTGCTTCCCGATATTCATCGGGGAAGCCCACCCTACAAGCAACACGGTGAGCGATACCGCGCACATTCGCCACCGTGTAGCCGGACACTGCTGTTCGAGAAGTACGCTAGTATTTGATAAACTTAGATCCAGGCACGCCACAGATGCGGCACTTTTCGGGAGTGACTTTCTCTATATTGCCACATACAGGACAAAGGTAATAGAACACTTCCTCTGTTTCCTCTAGCGTTTCCAACGCTTCGGTGTATAGCCGAGCATGAACTTCTTCCGCTTTCATAGCAAATGTGCAACTCATAACGGCAGCTTTATTGCCGTCCGCTTCGGCCTGCTTGACAAAGTCAGGATACATCTCGCTATATTCGTGCGTCTCACCAGCAATCGCGTCTTTCAGATTTTCAGTGGTTGATTTTACTTTCCCAGCCACTTCAAAATGTTTCAGGGCATGAATGGTCTCAGCGTCAGAAGCTGCCTTAAATAACTTGGCCGCATTCAGGTTTCCGTCCGTCTCCGCCTTCTTCGCATATGCCAGATATTTTCGATTTGCTTCTGATTCTCCGGTAAATGCCGCCATTAAGTTGTCCAAGGTCTTTGATGCTTCCATGTCGTTGTTATCCTTATTTTGATTATTGTTGGTTTTTAGAATTGTTAACAATTTTTCTGCGGCGTCTCTTGGAAAATCCTCCTGCGGCGACGATTCGAGTAATGACCGGATCAGTGCCTGCGCGTTCTCGCTCTGAGGCAGCATATAGCCCGCTTCGCGAAGCAGATCCTCAGTCATGAGCCGATTCGATTTGCAGAGAGCCATGGCAAGTTGCCGTAGAATAGGATTATCCGTTGTCTGTGAAATTGTGTCCGCAAGCTTTTCTTGCTTTGACTTACTTTCAGACAATGAAAGGAGCGAATTCTTAACCGCATCCATTTTTTTCTGTTGAGGAGAAAAAGCATCAGGCACAAGCGAAATTGCATGGGACGGACAAGCATCAACACATAGGCGGCATCCATCAATGCATTTTTCCGCGTCTATTTGACCTGTTTCTGTATCGGTTGCGCCGGTAGGACACACATACAGACACAGACAATCTTTTGTACATAATCCAACATTTCTAACTGCGTGCATTCTATTTACTCCTTTGAATCTTTGTAATTTTCGTCCCAGGAACTTTGCAGATGGGACAAATGTCAGGAGCTTCATCCCCGACAAACACAAAGCCACAAATGTCACAAACGTAAACATTTGTATCCGCTAATAGTGCCTCCTGCTGCTTTTCGTATCGGGTCATTAGGGAACATAGAGTTTTGGTTACTTTTTCGCCCCAGACAAGCGCTCTTAGAGATCCTCTGTCAGTGTTCTTTGCAGCAATGCTATTTGCGGTTGAATAGCTCGACTCTAAATCCTGCTGAATCAGAGTGAGCAGATCGCCCAATTCCGTTTCTTCAACCGCTTCGACTTTGCCGTGATAGTATTCCGCAAGCTGGTTAAAGAGATCGGATTCCTCTGGACGGTACTGCTTGGCGCATCCTTTCGAGAGATTTGAAAACACCGCGCTCAGTTCACCAAAGGACAAATCCCGCACGTCGTCTGTGCTGTTGGTTTTGACCGATACTTCAGGCGTCGTCGTGACATCCTCTACAGTTTGCTCTTGAAACTCACTTTTCGGTGCACCACATAATGGGCAGCTCCAGTCTTCTGGCACATCTTCCCATCGTGTTCCAGGAGCAACGCCTGATTCTGGATTTCCTGTAGATTCATCGTAAATGAACCCACAAACACTACATACATATTTCTTCATTTTTTCTCCTGAGCATTGTGTGGCGGTGTTGGCTTAATTGCATTTTAATCTTATCCCCCTGCGAGTACCCAAGAAAAGCATTAATTATGAGTATTATGGCAGAAACTCCCGTCTTTTCTGATCATTCCATTAGCCTCGCCCCACCAAAGACGTAGAATTGAAATACGGGGCCCGCCACAGACGAGCAGGCTCGGAATGCGGAACTAAAACGTAGACTGAATTGAGATTATCAGATTCCGACCTGATTCATTCAAGCCGGACCCGTGGATTCGGTAGTCTTCATCGGTGATGTTCTCAACCGCAACCGACAGGGCGAAATTGTCGCTGTAGTTCCACCCGGCACGGGTGTCATAGACGGAATATCCTGGTGTTCCCCCCGGCGGAATGCGGCTCGTGTCGGACTCATCCCGAGAGGACAGCCTGTCGGCCTTTGCCGCAACAGTACACCCCCCGGACACCCAGACCTTATCATCCAGATCCCAACGAAGCCCCAACCTGCCTGTGAGAGGCATTAGGCGGTCGATGGTTTCCGTGGCAAGCGCGGCCTCTGACGTTGGGTATGTGTCAACCTTACCCTCCATCCATGTGAAGGTGCCGAACAGTGTCAGGTCACGCCAAAAGCGATAACGCGCATCCAGTTCAACGCCCTGAATATAGCCATCCCCCCCATTCTTCTTCGTGACCTCGTTATCACCGTCAATTGTTCGCCCTGTGGGCGTTCTCACAATCATGCCGTCAATGTCCGTATAGAAATAGGCAAGTTGAGCCGACAGCGTGGACGTCTCAGCCTTGATGCCAACCTCACCAGACACGAAGTGCTCGGGGGCAAGGTCAGGAGACGGTGTCTCGATTTCATCCGTTCGGGCGGTATCAAGCCGCGTCAGGTCCGACAAGTTTGGGGCGCGAAAACCCTGAGACACTCCCGCAAAAACATTCCACGTTTTTTCCGCATCGAGATGATAGAGCATGCGAGCACTTCCTACAAAATCACCCCAATCACCCGATACCGAGGTAGGGGAGCCCGTTACAGGATCTTCGACGGCATCGGCATCGGCTTGAGCGAACTCATATCGGCCACCCAAAAGAAGTGTAAGTCGCTCCGCCAAAGAAATCTCATCCTGAAAATAGATACCGAGCGTGTCATACGTTGCATCGTCACCAACAGGCCCTTGGATCGCAGTGCTGCTCACAGAACCATCCGGATTTAGCGATCGTTTGAAGGAATCAATTTCATCGTGATAGACTTCCACTCCATAAATCAGTGTGCCGACCGGAGAGGGAGATTTCAAAGAAAAGAATGCACCGTAGGTATCCACATCGAATCCCAGAACATCATGCCGATCCCGTGTTCGCAGGCGATCCCGCTCCTCTGATTGCGTGTTGAGAGAGAGCCCGGCATGGATTTCCTCGGCAAAGCCATCTGCGTTGTACTGATGATACTGCAAATAGCTTAAGTCCCGATCCTGATCGAGAACACGCCGAAGTTCGCTACCAACGGAAAGTCCCTCCCAATCTGTACCATAGACGGTCTTGTGGGTACGCCAAGCGTCATCAATATCAACGCCCTGATGCGCGAACACAAGATAGGCGTCATCATTGAAGAAGTACTCCAGTTTTGCATCCCAGTCGCGTTCGTCATAGCCAGTCTTCTCCTGCGTTCCAACCGAACGCCCTCCCTCGAGATCCCCGAAATCCTTGTAAGAATATCCGAGCGTCAAAGTAAGAGCGTCTGTCAATCGGCCAATCGACTCCGCTCGCGCAATGTGAGAATCCTCCGCACTGCTGTATCGGTAGTAGAGATTGCGATCCCAGTTGCTTCCTGTCCTTAGGTCCCGAGCACCACGGGTTAGACCATTGACCGTACCCCCAATGGCATCACTACCGTACAGGGATGAAAAAGGCCCTCGGACGAGTTCGATTTGGTGCAGACTAAGCGCATCAACCGTGTTCCAGTACTGATTGGGACCTTCGCGAAATACTGAATTATTGAGGCGTACACCGTCAATCATGAGCAGGTTGCGCTGGCTGGTGAAGCCCCGGATATAGGGGGAGCCCTGCCCGTGGCCCGTCTTCTGAACCATCGTGCCGGGTTCATCCATGAGAGCCTCGGGAACCGTCCTCACTGATTTCTCAATACGCAGCACTTCGGCACCCAGAATGCTGGAGGAGCATGGTGCATCCTTCCATAGACGTTCGTCCCGGGTGGCCGTGACAACCATTGCTGGAAGATTCAGATCCCCAGAGGCTGCGCTATTGGTTGCGTTGTCCGCAAATACACTCGAGAAGGCAAAAAGAAAACCAATGCCGCTGAAGAGAAATGGGCGATAGTCAGACGACCTCAAGACATACATATAATCACCTTTCGTTACAGAGTCCTAATTCTGTTATGAGCATAGACACATCGCCAAGTGCACATTTCTAGAATTATAACGTTCTGAATAATCGGTGTATTAGAATAAAAAGTTCATACTGTGCATTTTTTTGAATATAGATTCCCAATTCGATTTTCGCACAATACCCGTTGTCATATCTCTGGACGGTAATCTTTCTCAACTGGCGTGTGTCGATCAAAGCCCGACAGGCTGCCAAGACAAATGCAACAGCTGTCGCCGTTGCAAAGTGTCCTGTGCAAGCCTTTGAAATGACCGTCGGAAAAGAAATCAGGCGATTTCGATAAACTTGCTTCCGGGCACATTACAGATCGGACAGATGTCCGGAGCACCGCCCTCGACCGTGTTACCACAGACCGGACATACGCAAATGCCGGTTGCGGGCATATCGCTTCCGCCATTTACCGCTGCCAGCGCCTTGGAGTAAAGCCCGTGATGGATCTCTTCAACAGCCAATGCATTCTTGAATGAAAACTCGGCGGGTTTCATTCCCTCATCCTGAGCTTCGGCAAGCATCTTCGGGTACATGGTCTGGAACTCGAAACCTTCACCCTCAACCGCTTCTTCCAGGTTCTCGGCAGTCGTCTTGATTCCGCCCATGACACGCAGATGCGCGTGCGCATGAATAGTCTCTGCCTCCGCCGCGGCACGAAACAGCTTCGCAACCTGAGGCATACCATCTTCATCGGCTTTCTTTGCAAAAGCCAAATACTTACGGTTTGCCTGACTCTCACCCGCAAATGCTTCTGCCAGATTATCCATTGTTGCCATTCTCTTACCTCCTGTTTGGGTTACACATGCTCGATACCAACATGGTTCGAGATCTCGGAATTTGTAGTACACAGATCACTCATCGACAAGCCGTGCACACTGTCGTTTCCAGTTAAACGAGCGAACTCTTTGAGTTCATCGGTGCTGACCCGAAAATAATTCGCCACTCGAGCAGCGGATTTGTCGACATCAAGCCGCGCCCGCAAGGCAGGATCCTGCGTGGCGATGCCGAGAGGGCATTTCCCACTGTCGCAAATGCGGTATTGCTGACACCCCACAGCCATCATGGCGGCGGTGGCGACAGCGACCGCATCTGCGCCCATTGCCAATGCCTTGGCGAAGTCGGACGAAACACGCAGGCCTCCGGTGATGATCAGCGATACATGGTCTGCGCCTCTGTCATCCAGGACCGCGCGAGCGCGGGCCAGGGCAAACAGTGTCGGCACCGAGGCTGCATTCTTTACGACTTTTGGTGCGGCTCCCGTCCCGCCGGCACGACCATCGATTGTAATAAAATCGGCGCCGGCATATAGCGCGACATCAAGGTCAGCTTCGATGTGGCCGGCCGCGAGTTTGATACCGATAGGCTTTCCTCCTGACCGTTCACGAAGTTTGTCGACGGTCGCTTTCAGCTCATCAGGAGTTCGGATGTCAGGAAAATGCGAGGGGCTGATGATATCGTGTCCCTCACGCTTGCCGCGGGCGGACGCAATCTCTGCCGTCACCTTGTGCCCCGGCAGGTGGCCTCCCATACCCGGCTTGGCCGACTGGCCAATCTTGATTTCCACAGCCGCAGCTCCCTGGAATGTTTCATCTGTGACGCTGTACTTGTTGGGCACATACTCAAAGATGTATCGGTGCGCAGCAGCGAGGCATTCAGGAAGAACGCCTCCTTCACCCGAGCACATCCCGGCACCCACCTGAGCGCTGCCCTTCGCGAGGGCCAACTTGGCCTCGCGGGAGTGCGCACCGAAAGACATGTGCGAGACAAGTAGTGGTGTTTCGAGCTCCATAGGAATGGCAGCAGCAGAACCGATAACCGTACGGGTACTGACGGGCTGACTCCGGTTAAGGGGAAGCTTGCTGAGCTGTGCCCCCCGCACCAGAATCTCGTCCCAGGAGAACGATGGCAGGCGTGTCCGCATAGGCTCGATAACGGAGTGGCCCGTGTCTGCTATGCGATGGATATCTGCCATGGCCCCTTCGAATTCATCGACAGGGCGGCGCCACTCGGCCAAATAGTTGGGGTCCGCGGTACCCGACACAGGTGGCGAAGCTGAAACGGACATGGCTGCGGATGCTATAAGCACAAAGCTGCCTTTGCCGGATCCGCAAACGGGGCACGTCCAATCGTCAGGGAGATCTGACCAACAAACCGCTTCCTTCGATTCATCATAGACGAACGCGCAAAGGGAACATTGATAGCTGACAGATGCCGACGGCTCGGGCGAAACGACAGGCGGCGCTTCCGCTACACCCGTTTTCTCGACCGGCACGAATGCCGATTTAGACGACCCGCATACCGGACATACCCAGTCATCTGGGAGATCCGCCCACTTAACCGACTCCATCTGCTCATCGTAGGTATAAGAACACAGCCCACACGTCCATGCTGCCATCGTTGTCTCCCGCTACTGTTTTGTTGATTTCTTGCCGACACACGTTCGCAAATTCGGTCAATGGATTGCCTCGTGTTTTGCCATGATTTCTCAAGTAGAGACTCAATCAATAATTATCCCTTAGTAGGAACCGTATGCCATCTTTGGCTGAATACAAGCCCTCATTTAAGTTTTTCGCTTCTTTGAGATTTGGTGTCTCCAGCTACGTCGTCATGCCTAATCGCAGCACACAACAGAGGGCGGGTGAGATCGTCTTGGATCGTTCTGGCAAATGACCGCTTGCGCAGCTTTCCCCAAGCTTTCTCGGCATCGTGGCAAGCAGTCTTGCGGGCTTTGTGAAGGGCATCACGGACGATGGCGCGGTTCTTGAAATCGGACAGCTTCAACAGTTGACGTTCTACATCGAGATCATGAACAGCGCCGAATGCGCTGGTCACCGTCTTTGCTCGAAGCACCAGCTCGGAAATCAGGTTGTCCAAAACTGGTGCAGCAAACTCAGCCCAGTAGCGCAGACGCTTACAGCGCTTCCTGACTTGATGCATCTCCTCCGCAGACATGGCTCTCGTGTCGTCGGGCTCATCCAGAGTTGAGCTGAAGCACTTCTTGATCCGACCGGCTGAAAACAGGGCAAAACAAGTCGATGACGTATTTGAAAACCGCGGAAAGTCTCTCTCTATCAGAACCCTCAGATTGTGGCACACCGCCTCGAATGTATCATGTGGAAAGTCTTCCTGCAGGTCCACCATAACCTGCTCCATCTTTATTGTTTCATCCCGAACGTACTGCTGCAACTGCGAGGGATTGGAAATGCTCTTTTCCCGCAGAAGACGGTTCAGAAACTCGACCCACAGTTGTGCATCTCGCGCAGGACCGAATACCGTGCGGACATCACCCAGCAACCTCGCAATGGACTCGACCTCTTCACCAGCAAGCAAGGGCTGAAAGAGACCCAACGCGGCGCGAAGCCGATTCATGGCCACGCGCATATCGTGAACGGACGTGGGGTCGGGCCGTTTAAGCGCTACTGCGGCATTGTTCGTCATGATGCGATACTGAACCGCGATGATCTGCTGCGCGGCAACAGCGCTGCTAATAATGGGGGGAGCGTATTTCACGGGCCTTCCCTAGTGTCATGCATCATATTTGCATTTGTAAAAACCCTTGTCATTCCGAGTGAAGTCGAGGAATCTTGTCCGCTCACGATGTGGAGATCCCTCGACTTCGCTCGGGATGACCCTTGGTGTTGCAAACCTATTACATGACTCTATTGAGCTGGTGGGAGGTGCGGCTCAAATGAGGTGAGTCGAACCCGCTCAGCCTGTTGACGGGTTTCCTGCGCAGCAAGAAACAACATTTCCTGGCAACGCACTGCACTGTCCTTCTTCCCGGTCGACACCGGTTCGTAGCCGCCATCGGCAAGGATGTTTCTAGCCTTCACCTTATCGCTGAAACAAGTCTTCAGGATCGAAATTAGCTTGTTTTTACAGGCCTTATCCCGGATAGGAATCAAAAGTTCAACCCGTTTATCCAAATTCCGTGGCATCCAATCGGCACTGGATATGAACGTGAGCTTGGAGCCGCCATGGTGAAAGCAGACGATTCGGCTATGCTCAAGGAAACGGTCAATAATACTAACCACGCGAATGTTTTCACTGAGCCCTTTTACGCCGGGGCGTAGGCAGCAGATGCCGCGGACATTCAGCAGGATCTCAACACCAGCCTGTGATGCCATGTATAGCGCTTCAATCAGGACGGGGTCGGCCAGCGAGTTCATCTTGGCCATAATGCGCGCACGATGTCCCTGTTTCGCTCGCGCGGCTTCATCGGCTATCAACTCAAGGAGGCGATCGCGCAATCGCAAGGGAGACTGTTCAAGACACCGATAGGGGCGTGGCTCGGAGCGACCCGTGATCGCATTGAAGAAAGCGGATGCATCGGAGCCAAGCTCGGTGTCACGCGTGAGCAGACCGACATCCGTATAGAGCCTAGCTGTCTTATCGTTGTAGTTTCCGGTACCAAAGTGGACGTACCGAACGACGCCTTCACGTTCACGGCGAACCACCATGCAAATCTTGCCGTGAGTCTTTAGGTGTTTGACTCCGTAGATGACCTGGACTCCGGCCGTTTCAAGCTCTCGTGCCCAGGCAATGTTTCGCGCTTCATCGAAGCGAGCCTTCAGTTCTACAATGACGGTCACATACTTGCCATTATCTGCGGCACGCAGCAGGGCCTGAATGATGGGGCTGTCCGGACTGGTTCGGTAGAGAATCTGTTTGATAGCCAGAACATCTGGATCGTCGGCAGCTTCCGAAACAAAACGCACAATGGGGTCGAAGCTCTCAAACGGAAAAGAGAGCAGTATGTCGCGTTTCTCTATCTGCGAAAAGAGATCTGTCTTGGGGTCAATGTCCGCCGAGGGCTGCGGCGGCCAAGCGGCGGCATGGAGATCGGCATAGCCATCCAATTTCATCAAAGCGCGTAACCCGGTAAGATCAACAGGGCCGTTCACCTGCACAACGCCGCCCTTGGGAACCCCGAGGCGCTCGCGCAGGAACGCAACCAATGGACGGGAGAAGTTTGTGCCCACCTCAAGGCGGACACAACCACTAGTTCGACGCTGCAGAAGCACCGCTTCCATCTCTTGGGAAAGATCGTCAGAAAACTCCTCCTGCACTGCCATGTCGGCATTACGCGAAACGCGAAAGGGTGCCGTCGACAGCACCTGTCGTCCAGGAAACAGTTCACCAATATGGCTGATCACCAGATCTTCAATGAGCACGAAAGCATGCCCCGATTCCTGTTCGGCTATCGGCCACAGGCGGGCAAGGTTGCGGCCGATTGGTACAACAGCATAATCGTACGCACTGCTGTCATCCGGTGAAGCAAGCTGCGCGGCCACGTAGAGATCGAGATTATGCAACAGTGGAATCGGCCCACTCTGATCCAGAAACATTGGCGAGAGGATCGGCAGAATTTCATCCGTAAAGGTGCTGTGCACCTGAGATCGCGCATTGACAGTCAACGTGTCGAAACTCGCCAGCTTTATCCCCGCGATAGCCAACTCGGGGAGCACCATATCGTGAAACAACGCATACTGATCGGACACCATGCGGCTCACTCTAGCGGAGATCTGGGTAAGCTGTTGATAAGGAGTCATCCCAGCAATGTCACGCTTGCGCCCCCCCGCTTTTCGCATCAACTCAAGCCCCCCAACACGAACCATGAAGAACTCATCAAGATTCGAGGCCGTGATCGTCAGAAAGAAAAGCCTGTCCATGAGCGGCACATCCTTACAAGCCGCCTCATCAAGCACCCGTTGATTGAACTCAAGCCAGCTTAACTCACGATTGACGAAACGATTGGATTTATCAGCCATAAAACTATTTTTCCCTGCGTTGTAAGACAACCGTTTTTCCAAAAATGTCCTCAAACAGGCCTGAACGATCCCGAACCCGTCTCCAGAGGAGAGTCAAATCCAGACTTTCGGAAAATTCAATTATAAATCGCTTTTCCTGGAGCCGCATGTCGAATTTAAGCGGTCGTTTTGTGTGAAGGCGGTCGAGCGAGTTGGCCAGCCGTAGCACCGCTGCCAGCTTGGTCACGGCAATTCGACTGACATGATCCATCGCCATATAATCTGAGTGGCTTGGCTTCGGTTGAGCGCTCCGGTGGTAGCGCGCAATCAGGGCAGCAACCGCAATATCACGGCGACCAAGACCAAAGATATCGCTGTTAAGAATGATATACCGGGAGTGCTTGTGATGACTGGCCGTATTGATAGCATTGCCGACTTCGTGCAGCAGTGCTGCAACATGGAAGATTACTTCCTCGCGGGCCGTGATGGTAAAGCGACTTCGTAGGCACTCAAGGATCTGAAGTCCGACGGAGGCCACGTGGTTCGCATGTCGCATATCGACACCATGCTTGCGAGCAAGGGTTTTGGCGGAGTTGATGACCTGCCGACGATACCCGGCGGTCCACTGCTCTCCGGTGGCCATCTCTATAAGAATTCCCGTACGCAAAGAAACGTCCGCCACATGAACATGTTTCAGCTTGAGCGACTCTGCGAGAGTTGTTGCTATCAGCAGAGATGGGCCGAGCGTCTCGGCATCGGTATAGGTCAACCGGTACTCCCTGACCAAATCATCCACAGTTTGATCGACAATCTTCCGGGTAAGCTTGCTGAGTGCGCTCATGCGCACCTCACAGAGTGCGAGCCGGTCACTGGAGCCCTCAATTGCTTTGCGGGCAAAACGTGCATCGGAGCCCAACAATACCATTTGCAAGGAGTTGGGGGTTCCAAGATTGCCGCTCATCTGGGCCAGAATCTCGCCCATTTCAGCACGCATCAACGCCATGTGTTGATCCGCGGGGGTGTCCTCAGCCTGCACCAAGGCGCGAAGGCGGAGTGCGCCAAGACGGTAAAGGTGGGAGGTGAGGACTCTCCCTTTACGAAACAGTAATGTCTCGGTGCTGCCGCCGCCGACCTCCACGACCAATACGTCCGACTTGCGGAAGAAGGGTTGCTTCTGTAGTTGCGGCTGCACTGCCCGATAGGTGAGACGGCTGACTTCGGCCTCGTCGAGGATCTCAATCTCAAACCCTGAGGCAACAAGAAGACGATCCCGGAAACGTTCACTGTTGTCGGCTTCGCGAACCGCACTGGTGGCAACAACTCGAACATGCCGCTCCTCAACGCCGTACTCTGCCAGCACCTCGCGGAAGCGGCGCATCGCTACAACACAGCGCTCCGTGGTTTCCTGCCTGATGCTGCCTGTTGCCAGCGTGTCACTTCCCAGTGATACCGAATGCTCAAGTTCATCCAGTCGATGAACGGAACCCGCCGCCGACACCTCTCCAACCACCATGCGGATGGATGTGGTGCCTAACTCTATGACGGCCATGGGGGGGTGCGCGTGCGACTTCATCCGGTAACCCCTCGTTGCAGCACCGCGTCGGCCCAAGCGGCGGCACCACGGGCTGTGGAATCATCCTTGAGCTCTGCCGCCTTGATCTCAAACACATCATGAAAAGCCGGCATGGCGTGCTTACGTGCGCTCTTCTCTACGGC
>CAZNWT010000053.1:0-30723 GCA_964576795.1 uncultured Victivallales bacterium | reverse complement strand
AACACTTGCACTACTACGCTATTTCTGATTTGCTACCCCGTGAACGGTTACCTTTCTGGGAGAACGTTGCATTGGTCAATGTGTATGTCTCCGGGAACAGTATCTGGCCGTCCGAGAATATGATTCTCGAATTGATGTCTTCGCAACAAATCGACGGGATATTTGTTATGTCGAGTACGGCGGCGACGCCAATCTCGAATCCTCCGTAATTAGTTATGATTATCGAGTCGAATCTGAAAGTGTCATTTGTCACAAGAGTTGTTGTTAGGCCCGATATGTCATTGTTGTCGATTTTTAAGGTTCCATTGGTTGCCGCAGACGATTTCAGGTAGATTGTGCCAGCCGCGCCGGGACGTCCACCCTCTCCCGGATATGCCGTGATCGCTACATTCGCAAAGCTCGTATCGTTCGTCAATATGACCGCAATTCTTCCGCCACCTCCCGTACTGTCGCCGCTTGCATTGCCGCCGTTTGCTGCAATAATTCCGGAACCGGCCAAAGAGGCCGTGGTTATATACACGCTGCCCCCCGAGCCGAGATAATAATCCCCGGCGTCTCCATTTGCCTGGATAGCGCCGTCAACGGTAGTGGTTCCGGTGACGTTCAAGATCACCGCCCCGCCGCCGTTAAATCCTCCTCCCTTGCTGCCGAGATCTGTGGGAGCCGTAAGGGAGCCGTAAGTAATGCCGTATGTTCCGTCCCTTATACCGCCCTGCCCACCGTGGCTTGAACCGTCATTGCCGCTTCCACGGCCCGTTGTCAGAGTCGACTTGCCGTTAGCATCAATAACGCCGTCGACGGTCAAATCTCCGCCAATATCCATCTTAAGCTTGTCGTTGGTCCCATGCGTCAGCACGGCATTAGTCTGAATCGTGAGTGACTTGACATCGTGGGTGCTCACGTCGGTGATTGTTACTGTGTGCCCGTTGAGAATGGTCGCATCATCCGTGATCTTAGGAACCACGCTGCCGCTCCATGTACTGCTATCGGTCCAATTCCCAGTCTGCGCGCTGTTAATAGCTGTTCCATGCGCCGAGCCGACCGGCAAAAGAATCGCCAGCACAGTTAATGCAGTTAATATTTGCGTAGTATTGTTGATAATATTTTTCTTTTGTGCTTAACTTAGGAAAGCTTAATCTGTCTGCATTTTCTCTTTGAAAAGTGTAGATTATTGAATCTGTTCTTGCAATCCATTTCTTCTTTGAGCTTTCTGCGTGGGTGCAACCGATAAACGGGGGGAACAGTACCAGAACGTGGATTCAGATCCCTATTCCTGTGATTTTCTCGAAGGCTAATCAACGTTTCAGAAAACGTTTGACATTGCCGCCCTGTGTTCTGTTGGCAACGTTGGCCATGTTGGGCAGATGGTGTCTCCTTTACAAATTATATCGCAGAACCCAGGCGTGCGCACACGGTGGTTTACGTGGCAGGGATATGGTTACACCGTCGGCATCCCGCGTGACAGGTAGTGTGCTGTCGTGGCCAAGCATCATGACGGGGGTGCCGTTGGCAGGGGGGAGGGCGGTGATGCGAACAGTGCTCGGCATCGGCGCTGTTTCCGTTTCGGAGAGGATGATGGCGTAGACTGTGTTACCTTTGCTGGTGTAGCGGATGTTGCCTTCTGTCCACGGCTCGATCGCGCGCGTGCTGTGGATTGCTTCGGCGTTAATTTGCATCCAATCGCCAACCTGGCGCAGGCGGTCAACCCCCTCAGGTGGGAAAGTGCCGTCTGCGCGTGGGCCGATGTTGAGGAGCAGGTTGCCATTCTTGGCGACCACGTCGGCGAGGAGATGAATGATTTGCCGCGCCGGTTTCTGCGGTTCACCCTCCACAAAGCCCCAGCTAGAGGCGAGGGTGATGCAGATTTCCCAGGGGTGGCCGAGGGGCTGCTTCGGTAGGTCGTGTGTCCCTTCCGGTGTGATGACGTTTTCATAGAGCCCCCCTTGGCAGCGGTCTATCACCAGGAGTTCCGGGTGATGCTTGCGGGCCATTTCCGCGACGACGGGAATGCCCACATCGTACTTTCCAGATCCGATCCAGCCCCCGTCGAGCCAGAGTGTATCGATCGGACCGTAGTCGGTCATGAGTTCCTCGAACTGACGGTGCGTGTAGGCCACGAAGCGTTGCCAGCGTTCTGGGTCTTCTTCAGGGTCATAGTCAGCATAACGGGTGTGTTCAACTATATTCTGGTCCCAGAAGTCGGGATGACTCCAATCCGGCTTTGAGAAGTAGCAGCCGATGCCGAAGTTTCGCGCTCGGAATGCATCGAATACTTCTTTTAGAATGTTGGCGCGCGGATTGGTGGCGTAAGGGCAGGTGGGGCTTGTGATGCGATAGTCGGTCGTGGCCGTATCGAACATACAGAATCCGTCGTGGTGCTTGCTGGTGAGGGTCATGTACTTCATGCCGGCGTATTCGGCCAACTCGGCCCAGGTTTCGGGGTTGAAGTTGACAGGGTTAAACTTCTTTGCGCACTCCAGATAGCCCTTGCGATAGGCGGTGAGGTCGCGTTTGCAGTCCTCCCAGGGGCGAAGCCCGTCGTAGCGGCTCCAGTCATTGTCGATGCTTTGCAGAGACCAGGAGGCATCACAGCCATACAGGCTGTAGGGTCCCCAGTGAATGAAAAGGCCGAATCGCCAGTTCTGGAAGGTGTCGAGCTTGCGCCATATCCAGTCGGGGTACTCAGCTGTGTTCAGGTATTCTGCTGTGGTGGCATCAAGAATGTCACCGCGTCGTGTTTCGGTTATCATGTGTGGTTTCCTTTTCGTGTTTCTGCGTCGTTGCATTTTCAAATCTCAGGCGAAGTAAAGCACGCCGAGTAGACTGCTGCAACCATGATGAGTGAATATGGCTCTTCCAGATAATCTGTGGGTTGAGGAGTTGCTGATCGAGAAGAACCTGGCCTGTTTTGGATGTGTATATTGAACCATCTCAGAGTGGGAGGTTCTTGCGTTTGTATTCTCCATGATTTAGTGTGGTGTTAAGGTTTTTGGGAGCGCTACTGTTTGGTAAGGGGGGGGGCGATGGTTTTGCTATTTATTGTTCTACTGTCGTTTCTTGTATACGCGTTTGCCTTCTTTCCGCTTGTGATGGTCGTAGTTTCTCTGTTTGAGCGACGTTGCATTCGTGTTGGAGAGCCCTCGATTGCTGTTCTGATTCCTGCTCGCAATGAGGAGTCGCGAATCGCGGCTAAGATCGAGAACACCCTCGCGTCAAATTATCCGCAGGATAAACTGAGTGTCTTCGTGGCCTCCGATGGCAGTTCGGATGGAACGGTTTCGGTGATTAAGTCCTTTTTGGATCGGGGCGTTCGGCTTATTGAAATTGCTGAACGCGGGGGAAAGACTGCGGCGGTGAATCGACTTGCAGAAGCAGCCGATGCAGACATTCTTGTGTTCACCGATGCCGATGTGCTAGTTGATCCGTCGGCTCTGTCTCTGATTGCCAGTCGTTTTTCGGATGCTTCAACGGGGGCGGTATGTGCGCGACGGGCTGTGGATAGTAGTGATGCGGATGGTCATGCGTGGATGCAGAAGCTTCAGAAGTCCTATGAGACTGTGATCAAGCGGGGGGAGGGTGTGCTGGGGCGCGTTATGGGGGGCGATGGATCGCTTTACGCCGTGCGTAAGTCTTGTTTCTCAAAGGTGCCCTCTGACGTTCCTGATGATTTTGTGTCGGTTCTGCGTGTGCTTAAGTCTGGGTTGAGAAGTGTGTATGAGGTTGTGGCCCTTGCGCAGGAACAGATGCCTGATGTTGATCCCGAGAGCTTTTCGCGTCGCCGCCGTACGGTAGCAAGAGGGGTTCGTGGTTTATGGGGAGAGCGTGCGTTGCTTAATCCTTTTCGTTTTCCCCTTTGTGCATTGTTGTTGATTTCACACAAAATTCTGCGCTGGTTTGGGGGGTGCATTATGATTGCCCTTCTACTGACGAATGTGGTCTTGGTGACGCATCCGGTATTTCGGTGGCTTCTACTACTTCAGGTTGTATTCTACGGTTTCGTAGGTCTGAGTATTCTGGTAAAGGGTGTGGGAAGGCGGGGCCTATTTGGAATCATTCCCTACTTTGTATTATCAAATCTTGGTGCAACGCTTGGGTTGGTTGATGTTGTTCTGCAACGCGATTGGACGCTGTGGCAAACTCAGAGGTAGATTTAAGGGATGGCTGCGTCTGTTCTCACCATTACCTGACGTTTGATATCGAAGATTGGCATCGAGGGATTCCGTCCGCTCCTCAAAATCCGGATTCCCATCTTGAAATGGCAATGGAGGTGCTGCTTGATACGCTCGCGGAGATCGGGGTGCATGGCACATTTTTTGTGCTTGGGGAAGATGCAGGTAAGATCGCGGGTTTATTGAGACGTTGTGTTGCGGAAGGGCATGAGGTGGCTTCGCACGGGATGCACCACGTGCGTGTGGATTCGTTGAGCAAGGCGTCATTTCGTGATGATGTTGTGAGCGCTTTCTCCCAGATTGAGGACATCACGCAGGTGCCGTGTCGGGGATACCGGGCTCCATGGTTCTCGCTGCCCCCCGAGATGTACGGGTGCTTTGATATTTTGGCGGAGCAGGGAGCCCGCTACGATTCAAGTCTTCGTCTTCCTTTGAATGCGGCTATTCCTGTTGCGTGTCGTGATGCCGGTATGCATGAGATTTCGGTTCCCATATTGCCAATTGTGAGCGGACTGAAGTTAGGTGTTTTGAGTGGATTATGGTTTCGGGGTTTACCACGTTCTATTTTGCTGCATCTGCTGAATGTGGCTACGCGGGCGGGGCACCCGGGTTGTCTCTATTTGCATCCGTATGAATGGTTGCGTTGTCCCGTAGGTGTGCAGCGTCCTCTCGTGAAATCTACGCGACGTTATATTGCGGTTTCTCGGACATTGCCGAATCTGAAGTGGCTCGCAAAGCGTGTTTCGTTTATATCCATTGCTGAGTGGCTGCAGACGTTGGATTGTGGATTGCCGCTTTCTTCTGTGGCGGAGGATGGATGATGACTACAGCTCTGTTTAATCATTTGAGAAGCCTTTCGGTTTCCTCGTGTTCCCTCTATGGAGGGTTTCTAATTCGAAAAGCGGGCGTTTTCGTTGTTGCGATGATGCTGACGCGATTTGTGGGGAAGGCTGAGTTTGGTGTTTTCTGTGTTGCATTAGTGGTTTTGGAGTTTGCCGCACGACTGGCTGTGTTTGGAAGCGATGTGATTGTGGTGCGTGCAATCTCAACGCATGATCCTGCTGTCGATAGTCTTTTGGCAACTGTGCTTGGGTGGCGCTGTATGGCAGGCATTGCCATCGGATTGGTTTTGGTTTCTGTAATGTCGTGGATGAGTCCAGCCTCTGCGCTGCTGAATATTATTGCCATTATGAGTATGGGGATGGTGTTTCAGGTTATAGGCGATCTTTACATATCTATCTCTCAGGGCATGGAGCGTGTCGATTTGGGCGGTTATGTGCAAATGCTTTGCGCTGCTGTTGGTGTGACGTTGATGTTGGTGGCCATTGTCTTTGGATTTGGTTTGGTGGGTGTTGCCGTTGCGTATTCCGTCCGCTCGCTTCTCTTCATGATTTGCGGTTTCGTGCTGTCGCGTTATCTCCAGCGGCCTGTCAGGCCCTCAGTTGACTTGCGAATGCTGCTGACGACGCTGCGGCAAGGTGTCCCGATTGCAGGGAATCGCTTGCTAGCCGTGCTCTACCTTGGATCTGGATTACTCGTGTTGGAACGGGTGTGTGGTCCAGAATCGGCAGGCGCTTTTGCTGGTCCCATGAAGATGTTTGAGGCATGTGCTGCATTGGGAATGCTGACGGCTGTTGCTGTTTTCCCAACGCTTTCGCGTTTGCGCCAGGATGCCAAGGATGAGTTTCGTGGTATGGTCTCGGTATTGATTGGGGTGATTGTATGGGTGGGGGTTCCTCTTTGTATGCTCGTAGGGTTGCATGCTGATGCCTTGCTTGGGAAGGTGTTCGGACATGAGTTCCTTGGGGAGGGGATATTGCTTGTGATTTTGATGTGTGCGCTTCCTCTGAGTTTTTCGTATGTGTTGATGGAGCGGTTGGCCTATGCCGCTTGCGACCAAAAATGGGTGTTGGTTGTTCGGTTTCTGGGCACGGCAGTTTGCCTTGCAGTCTTGTTTGCCACTGTGGGAACGCTTGGAAGCGTGGGCGCGTCGCTAGCGCTTTTTGCTGGGGAGGCGGTTATGGTGCTCTTGTTTCTTCCGCGCTGGTCATATTATTCATTTGAGGTTTCCATTGTGAAGTGTGCGCTACCGGGTTTTATTGTTTCCGTCGCGTCGCTGGGGGCCGCTATTATGGTGTCACGTTGGGGAGGGGGGGCACAGTCTGTTGCATTTTTCAGTATTCTTTTTCTTGGGGTTGTATTCTTTTGGGCATGGCGGCGGAATCGACTGCGCAGGGTCCGTGCGTGTGAAGATGTATCAGTGGGGGCGTCGTGAGGATTGCGTACTTTGTTTCCCGATTCCCGCAGCAGTGCCAGACCTTTATTCGCCGGGAAATTAATGAGGTTGTCCGCAACGGGCATGATGTCACCATCTTTCCTGTTGTGTCGGCTGCGGGAGGCTCAAAACGGCAAGCGAGTGATGTTTGCGCCTGTACATCTGTGATCTATACCCCTCTCAGTGTTAGACAGCTCTGGCATGTGTTGAAAACATCGCCCCGGCCGTGTTTTAAGATGATGGGTTTTTTATTAAGTGACACGTGGTATCGCCCGCAGATGTTTGTGAAGTCATGCATTGCGCTTGCCCGCGGCCTTTGTGCATCTACGATTATTCGGGATGAGGGGTATGATCACATACACGCCCATTGGGCCAGCTATCCTGCAACGGCTGCAATGGCCGTTTCTAAGCTCTCGGGGATTCCCTTTAGTTTTGCATTTCATGCATATGATTTGTTTGCCACTCGCATTGCATTGAAGCAGAAACTTAGTGCCACTCGTTTTGCCGTTCTCAATTCCCAATACAGCGTGGCATTTCTCATGCGATGGTATCCTGGTGCTCCTGCAGATAAACTCATGCTGCTCTATAATGGATTGACACCTGATCGGTTTGCGGACGCGCCGCGTGTGGTACCTTCTGTTGTCGAGTGTCCACATATTCTTGCTGTCGGTCGGTTGGTTTCCACAAAAGGGTTCGAAACACTTGTTGATGCGTGTGGACTTCTGTCCGATGAGGGGCGCGCTTTTCGGGTTACGTTGATCGGCAGTGGGCCGAATGAGGAAGGGCTGCGCCGCCTGATTCATCAGCGTGGATTGGAGTCTTGTGTGACGTTGACGGGTGAGCTTTTGCAGAGCGATGTGCGTGGTTATCTAGCTGAGGCAGA
Source organism: uncultured Victivallales bacterium (assembly GCA_964576795.1). Classification (GTDB taxonomy): domain Bacteria; phylum Verrucomicrobiota; class Kiritimatiellia; order UBA8416; family UBA8416; genus JABGOW01. Next base: position 23,396 of record CAZNWT010000053.1, on the reverse strand, counting down.
TGTGGTGGTGGTGCCTTGTGTTGCCCCTCGCTGTGGTGCGTCGCATGATGCCTTGCCAAATGTTGTTATTGAGGCTCAGGCTGCTGGGATTCCTGTTGTAGCATCGAATCTGTTTGCGATACCCGAGACGGTAAGGCACGAAGAGACGGGACTGTTGTTTGCCCCCGGTGATGCCTCTGCCTTGAAATTGGCTATGGGGCGACTCATGGATGATCCTGAATTGGCGACTCGGCTTGCACGGCAAGCTCTGGAGGAGGCACGTGGGCGCTTTGATGTTCATGCAAATGTGGGACGACTGCTTGATCGTTTTCAGCGGGTAGGAGAAGATGGTTCATCGAGATTGTCATAAGGGAGAAATGCCGGCGAGGGTGCTTCATGTCACATGGGGTATGGGCATTGGTGGGAAGGAACGTTTTCTGGACCAACTGATGCGAGGGGTTGACTCCCGACAGTTCAGCCAGCGGATCTGCTGTTTGCGGGAAAGAGGCGCTTTTTATGCACCGCTTGACGCTGACGGATACTTACTTTGTTTTATTGGGAAGCGGTGTGCGTTTGATGTGATGGCGGCAGTCCGGCTCCGCCAGGTGATTCGCGAGTCTTCTCCCGATGTCATTCATGCCCATGATTTCACATCACATCTTCTGGTCTTTATGGCGATTGGCTTTCGTCGATCGCGTCCACGCGTCGTGGCAACCTTGCACGGTGGGCACGTGCGTCTGTCTCCCTTTAAGTCCTGGCTCTATCTGAAGTTGCTTCGACGATCGGATCGTGTTGTGTGTGTGGCCGCGCAACAGATGCCGCTGATGGAGTCGCAACTTGGTGGATATAATGGGGTTGTTCACACTCCTTACGGCGTCGATACCACCCCCTTATCTGATGCGGGAGTATTGACGAAAATGCGTGAGCAACTCGGGATTCCACAGGATGCATTTATTGTCGCTATGGTGGCGCGTTTTGAACATCCGAAGGATCAGGATTCGCTTGTGCAAGCCGCAGCACAGCTCTTGAATCAATCGAAGCCATGTTTTTTTATTCTCGTTGGAGATGGGTCGCGGCGAAAGGTGATTGAGAGTCAGGTTGCAACGATGGGGCTGTCGGAGCAATTTCGGTTTGTGCAGAATAGCACGGAGGTGGGGAGCATACTTGCTGCGACAAATGTCTGCGTCCTACCTAGCTTTCACGAGGGGCTTCCGATTTCTATTTTAGAATATATGGCAGCAGGAAAACCGGTTGTTGCATCCGATGTAGGAGGTGTGCGGGAGCTCGTTCGCGATGGTAAGGATGGTTTTGTGATCCCCGCTGGGGATGTCGACGCGCTTATGGATCGGCTGTCCTTTTTGTTTGAGAATTCTGATCAAGCAATGCAAATGGGGAGCTGTGCCAGAGCTCAGGCAGAACAGGTCTTTTCGTTGCGTGGCATGCTGGATGCCTATACAGATCTGTATTGGATGTTGGTGAAGTGAATGGCATTTAAAGACACTAAACACGGACCAAAGAAGAAACGATTGTCATTCTGAGCTTGCCGAGGAATCTCAAGCATTGCTGTAGGCCTCAGATCCCTCGGCAAGCTCGGGATGACAGGTTTCGCCTCTTGATAAGGATTTCGCGTAGGATCTTGATTAGGATTACGTGTAGGATTATGATTAGGATACCAATCCTTAGGGGCTAGACCGTACATGGTGGCGAGATACAATAATTTGGGACCTTATATTTCAACGGGCTTCAGGCGCCTGTGGCGAAATGCATTAACGATGCATTATCGACCCCGTTCCGGATGGAGCCCTCCGCCCTCTTTGGTGGTCTTGAGACCGACGCTACGCTGCAATCTTTCTTGTCAGATCTGCTATGACCGAGGAGAGCATATTGTACGGGAATCCTGGCCGGAAAATACAGGAAAGCAGCCGACTGAATTAACCGAGTCAGAATGGGTGGCGTTGGTTGAATCGTTGTCGAGATTCAGGCCGACGTTCTATGTGACGGGTGGGGAGCCACTTTTGTCAGGATCGCTTATGCCAATCCTGCGGACGATCAAGAAACAAGGCTGTTATGTTTCGTTGAATACCAATGGGGTGTATCTTGCTGCTCATGCCGAGGACCTGCTTGAGTGTGGTGTTGACAAGATTATTGTGTCACTGGATGGACCTCCTGAGACTCACGATGCTGTAAGAGGCCCTTCATTTGAGGCTTTGGAAGCTGGCATCCGGAAGATTCAGGAGTTGAAACGTGAACGTGGGTTGCCTCTACCACAATTGCGACTGCAATGTGTCATTTCGCATCTTAATCTGGATCGACTCCACGATACGGTGGAGGCGGCAAAGCAATTGGGATGTGGGGAGATTCGATTTCAACATCCGATATTTACGTATTCGAAGGATGCATGTGTTATTAGCAAGGGGTTGAAGGATACGCTGTCGCGGTTTGATATGTCTCGCCCAAGCAAGCAGTGGATCGATGTGACGGGGGATGCGGTTCAGGATGTGATTATGCAACTGGTTGCAGCTGCAGATAAAGAGGTGAAGATTGCATTTGAACCTGATGTTGCAAGTCGGGATGTGGTTGGTTATTACGATGATGCTGAATATCCCTTCCCCGATCTTTGTTTGAGTCCGTGGCGACGAATGGATGTTTCGCCGTTTGGTGAAATGGGGCCCTGTCAGGGGGTCTATCTTGGGCAGTTCCCTGCAGTGGAGCCTGACGCTTGCTGGAATAGTCCTGAATTTCGTTCCTTGAGACGACAGATGATAGATGGTGGGTTGTTTGGTTTTTGCAATCGCTGTTGTCATCGCGAGTATCGCGCTCCGCGGATGCTGGGATTGGGAATCAGCTAAGGGATTAAGAAGGGCTGAGGAATGAAAGCTGAAATGGGTTAAGGGTTACGGAGTATAGGTTATACGTTTACAGCGTGTTGCCCAAACCGAAAGAGCGGCTTCGCCGATGCTTCGTCAAGCTCAGCATGACAGTTTCAAAGAATTCAGCTCCTTCGTAGGTGTCATTCCGAGCGAAGTCGAGGAATCTCGGTCTGGGCAACACGCCGTTAAGCGTTAAATGTTATGGGTAACAATTTGGATGATGAGTATGATTACGATTAGGAGTAATCTTTGCGGAAGTGACATGCACCCGGGAACACATCTGCGAGTGATTGCCTATTTACTGTTTTTGGTAAGCATTCCGCTTGGCGAAGTGAGTTTCTTTGCGGAGTACGCTTGGCTTACGGTTACAAAGTCGACCTTTCTTGTTCTCCTTGGGGTGTTGGCGTTTTCACTCCTCCGGGGGTGGCGGCCTGTGTTCCCGCCATTAGGCGTGGTGCTGGCGGCAGGGGCCTGCACTCTCTGTGCAATACTTGCTGCCTTTTTTAGTTCGGCCCCTGCTGCCAGTGTTGTGGTTGCGGGTCGGATTGTGAGTGTGGTGCTTTTGCTATGGATTACGGTTGCGCTTTCCGATGAGCCCGACTTTATCTTGAAGTCTCTAATGGCGTTATTGTTCGCCGGAGTTTTGTGTGCACTGCTTGGTATTTACCAGACGGCAACGGGGGAGACCCTTGCGGGGCTGGGGCAGTACGGCTATTTCGGAAGGATGATTGAACTCTGTCAGGAAACAGAGTATGGCGCAGCCACTGTGGTTCGTGCGGGAGCAACATTTGATCATCCGAATGTTTTTGGAACCTTCCTGATTGGGCTCCTGCCGACAGCTCTCTATTTTGCATTTTCTCACCGTTCGCGTTTATGGCGGTATGTCTATAGCGGTGTACTGGTACTGTTGCTGGTGGCGCTTGTGTATACCTTTTCGCGGAGTGCCTGGTTGGGTGGGGGCATGGGGATTCTCGTCGTTATCGCTCTGAACCGTTCCATTGGATTCAGAACGGCAGGTCTTCTTATCGCGATTGCGCTTATCGTGGGTGTTGTGATGTTACCGCGTGATGCTAAGTGTGTGCTTTTGAATCGAAGCGGATCGACTCAGTCTTATGATGTTGGGCGACTCTATTCATGGCATACTGCAGCAAAAATGATTGCCTCTCATCCGGTGTTGGGTGTGGGTCTCGGCAGGTTTCATGCTTCCTATTCGGACTATGCTGGAGAAGGGGAGGTGTACCGACAGAATCCGCTGCACCATATGGATGCCCATAATACATTTCTTGATGTGGGGGCTGAGGGAGGGCTTCTGTCATTAGCCGCTTTTACAACCTTCTTGTTTCTTGTGCTTCGCTTGTTGCTGCGGCTATTGTCTTCAGATCGTGGCTCTGTTGCATTGCCCCTCTTTGCGGGGTGTCTGGCGATTCTTGTTCAGAGCATGCTGCAAAGTCTTCAGTATGAAGAAATATGGTGGGTGCTTATGGGATTGGGGTTATGCAGTGTTCACGGTGTGCCGAAAACGAAGTGGCAAACCTGAAATGGGTTATACTTTATAGGTTATGAGTTAAATGTTGAGTGGCTGTTGAAAAGCTGGAGATTCCTCAACTTCGCTCGGAATGACATCCCCGGAGGAGGGAAATATTCCTAAAGAATTGTTATGCTGAGCTTGTCGAAGCATCTCGGCAAAGCGGCTGTTTCGAGTTTTTCGATATCCACTTGAGGCTTAGGGTATGAGGTCAACGCAATAGTAAGGAGAGAATAGAATGATACCGAGATTTTCCCCGACGGCAGGATGGTCTGAGATTTTTTCCTTTTTGGGCGATGTTATGACAGCCCCCCAAAAGACGAGTTCTGCAACGACTGAGTTTGAACATGCCTTTGCGGAGTATGTTGGTAGGAAACATGCTGTGTTTGCGCCCTCGGGACGGATGTCGCTTTGGCTGGTGCTTCAAGCGCTGGATTATCTTCCCGGATCTGAGATCATTGTTCCCAGTTTCACCTATTTTGCCATTCCCGCGGTCATTCAATTGTTGGGGTTGAAGCCGGTCTATGCCGAGATTGATCCGTTGACGTTTGAGCTGAGTGCCGCTTCGGTTGAGGCTGTGATGACAGAACAAACGCGAGCGGTGATACCTACGCACTTGTTTGGTCGTACCTGCGAGATGACTGCCTTGAAAACGCTTTGTGATGCGCGTGATGTGACCATTATCGAAGATTGTGCTCAGTGTATGGGGGCTTCTATTGGTGACAAAAAAGCGGGCACCTTTGGTACGGCTGCGTACTTTACATTCGGGATTACCAAGAACTTTACGACATTTGGTGGTGGAATGTTGGCGTGTGAGGATGACGCCCTTTATAGCAGGATTCAGGAGCTCATGAACACCTTTCATTCACCTGAAAAAGCACGCCAGATTAAAGAGGGCGTCACGGCGTTGGCCATGCGGTTGGCTACTCGCCGACCTCTGTTTTCTGCAAGTCTTGGTCTCTTGCTTCGGGGGGCGAGCAGTCGTAGTCCTGATTTTGTGCAGACCGCTTTTGAGGAGCATGTGTCTGCATTAAGTGTGCAACGGATTGAATCTGGAAAGTGGCGACCAACGGATGCTCAGGCACGGGCGGGGCTGCGGCAACTCAAATCGTTGGACACCAAAAACGAAACGCGCCGCGAGCGAGGTAATGCCCTTATTTCCAACCTTAAGAAAATGGATTGTAGGGGCATTCCTTTGGCTGCCAATGCAGATGGAGACCATATCTTTGTGAGCTTTGCACTTACGCGCGCGGATCGCTATGCCTTTGGAGGTCGATTGCGTCGCCGGGGGGTTGATACCGCAACGGGATATATGTCGGACTGCTCTTCAATTCCAGAATTGGGAGGTGAGTCTGAGGGCTGCCTTCAGGCCGCGAGAGTGGCTAATGAGATTATTCATCTCCCGCTCTATCCTGATTTGACTGAGCGCGATATCAAACGGATCGCAAATGCGGTGCTGTTTGCGGATCACCCATAGAGAGAGGGGAGAAAATTTGAAATTTGAAATTTGGAAAACTGAAATGGAGAGTTGAGAGTTGAGAGTTGAGAAAAGCTGAAAGCTGAAAGCTGAAATTGGGAAAGTTGAAATGAGTGGGCCTGACATACATCCAACATCCAACTCCCAACGTCCAACCGTCAGGGGAGAGACGGCTGGTGGACGAGTCGGGTGATGTTTAGGGCTACGAGATCATCGGGAAGCTTGTCGTTCCGGAAGAACTGTGTGTTTCCCTGTAAGTGCAGCGGAACTGGCATGTCGGCATGATTGAGGGCGATGTTGTAGTGCTGGCACTCTTTGTGACAGGTTCCGATGGATCGCAAGTTCTTGTCAGGTTGGTCACCGGACATCAGCAGGCAAAGTCGTGTGGTGCTGACGTAGGCATAGGGCGTGTAAAGGGATGCTTGCATCCCGCCTTCGCGCCGTATTCCCTGCAGTAGATTGTCGAGTTCGAAGCGCTTTACGCCAATTTTCCTAAAGAATGCGGTCAGATGAGTAGCATCAACATTTGAGCGTTCAAAGTGTGCGCGAGCGGATGGCGGCAAGCGATCCACGATGCGCAAAATGCGTGGTCCTCGTTTCTGTTTTGTGAGGAGCCGTCCCAGAGCGATGGCAACTGTAGGATACTCTCGATGCAGCCAATGCAAGACACCAAGGTCGTTGACGACAATCTCGACATCTTCTGGGGCATGCTCCATAAGCGTGCGAATGCTATGCTGCACAAGCTCAAGACCTGCATTTGTCACAAAGGGCGTCACGAGTGAGAATGGTCTTTTGTTTTCTGTGCAGAGCGCGGATGCCTGTTGCACGTCTTCCGACGAGGGCATGAGTCGTTGGCAGAACTCGTGTCCGAAGTAGATGCGGTCGCAGGGGGTATCCCACGTACGCAGTGCCTCAAGTGTGCTGAACATTACCGCTTGTTCGATGGATTGTTTCAAAGCGTGTTCCATTTGATTACAGAGTCCTCCTCGGGAAAGTAGCACCAGTTATCACATGGAAAACCGTATGTTTTCCGATAACACGTTTTGGCAAACACAACAAACTCCTGCTTGTTTTCCATCATGGAGATCTGCTGTATGCATGCCGCAAGGAATGAGACATCCCGGATTTTTTTCTCAAGGGGGTTCGAGCGCCCGACGATTTTGAGACTGTCCACACCGGCTCGATGCATGTCCCACAATCCACATGCGCCACACGTATCAAGCCCCGTGAAAAGGTTGAAGTTACGCCGCAGGTTGTCGTGCAGTGTTTTCTGTTTTGCATCGGTTTTGGAATCGGATTTGACGTCAATGTCGTAGGAGAGAAAACAGGCACCGACTGAGCCGAAGATGGGGGAGTGTGCAATCCGGTTTCGGAGGGAAAGCGGGAGTCGCTTCATCCAATTTAACAGGTAATAGTCCATGTGTAGTTTCTTCGGAATTCGCCACCACAACGGAATTCTTACTTCGTTGACGCCATGATGAAAGGTGCAGAATCCGTCAATATTTTTGCAACCTCTGTTTAAAATAAAGGTTTCGATTTCAAGGTCGCGGGCGTTTTCTGCGATATGTGCGATTTCCGAGAGTCGATTCTGGCGTGGGATGATGACGCGTGAAGCGCCTTGCTTCCGATAAAAGTCAACCGTTTCGCTATTGAAGGCCGTTCCCCCGGTGCTGATATGGAGGTCGCGTTTCCATCCCATCTCCCTTGCGAGGAGTAGAAACCCGAGGTCGGCAATGATTAGCGCGTCGATGCCACAGGCATCCGCTTTCTCTACAAAGTTCTTGAGTTCGGGATACTGACTTTCGGTATAGAGTGCATTTAGGGTAAGGAAGACGGGTACCCCTTTTGCGTGAGCGCGTTTGACCGCCTCGGAGAGTTCCTCAAAATTCGTCATGTTGGAAACTTCCCACTCCCGACGATTTGGCGAGGCGACGTTGGTGTAGGCTTTCTTCCACGCGCTAGGCATGACGCCACAGTAGATCTCACCTGCACCCGCCTTGATGACGGCATCAACCTCATGTGCGCTAATGGCTGGAGAGAGAATCTTCATGACACTATCGCCACCTGTGTTCGCGCAAGATGTTGGCTTGAGCGCCCGATTCTTGAATCCCCAGATCTCTTGAAATCTCGCCCTTGCCGCAGTTTTCTGAGACGGCCGTGTCGAAGATCTGTGGATCACAGGCGGTGATATAGCCAAGCAGTATGCTTCGGCGTCGTACGCGCCGCAGATTGAATCCGACGGCCATCATTAATGTGAGAGCCGCAAATTCCATCAACAGCGGGAACGTTTTGGGTTTGAGGAGGATTGGAATCATGTCGAGTAAGAGAAGCGGCGTTGCGCATTTCTTGCCCGCTTCAATGCGTGCACGAAAGCGCTCTAGCGCGGGGTCAAGTCGGTCAAGATCCATGACATCGGCCAGGGTTCTGTACTCCCCGTTGTGTCCTCTTAGAATGAGGTAATGTTGGATATAGAGACACTTGCGAACCCCGAAGATGGAGAGCATGGCGAAGTAGAGTTTCTGGAAGCGCCGCACATCGTTTCGGCAAATGCGGCCATCTGTTGCCGTTTCGAGCAAGTCAATGACTTGGTCCGGCAGAAGCTGGCTGCTTTCGAATTTCCCCGTTGCGCGTCCGAGCATTCTGCATCCGAGAAAGAAAATCTCTTTCACGTTGTCTTGCTCAACACCATATTTCAGGACGGGCAGTATTTCCTTCTCGTTGACATCACCGAGTATCGTCATGACAAGGTCAACGGGAATGCCAAGTTCCGTCAGATTCTTCATGGTCTGCATTTTGTTCTCAAGCAGAGGCTTGCCGCGGATGATGGTGTACGCCTCATCGTCGAATCCATCAAACTGAAGATGGACCTCATCAAGACCGGCCTCTTTTAGGCTTCTGGCATAGTCGATATCCGCTAGAGCAATCCCGTTGGTATGCAGCGCCGAGATATTTCCTGACTTCTTAATCAATCTGAGAATATCGGGCAGAGATTCCATGACCGTGGGTTCGCATCCCATGAGATCAAACTTTGTCTTCTTGAAGCGCTTCGTCAGGCTTTTGACCTCTTCAAGGTCGTAGTCTGCCAGTACATTCTCGTTTGCACCCGCAAGGCAGATGGGGCAGTCCAAATCGCAGCGCTCAGTAAGACGAATGATATAGTCGCGTTGTTCGTGACTCCTGCGCATAACGGAGAAGTAGAATTGGTTCAGATCACGGTAGTAGTCGGGGTGAGCCGAAAGGAATACAGATGACTCTCCGTGTTCTGGGCATGTTTTTACGAGTTGAATCTCGCCTGCAATCTCGCTTACGTGTGCTGGAACACAACGCAGGCAGTCGGGGCAGGTTGCGTGGGTGTTACGAATCAATCCGGGGGGTGTTGCTGTAGATGTGTTGTGCATCGTAATCGCTATGCTGGTAGTTCTTGTACGGGGAGATCAAGGGCGAATTTGACGGCTTCGTCAATGTTGTCGTGTTCGAATAGAGCCATCCGGCCTGCGAGTTGTAGGTTGTTGACTACTTTGAGGGCGGCTTGTGCGCTATCGACTTGTGAGCGATACCCTTTCTTGTATATGGGGTATGCTGATTTGACGAGCTCATGATGACAGTTAACGACCTGATCTTTCGACTTCAGAAGCCTTGTGTCTACTAAATCATCATATACGCGCGCCTGTAGAGATTCGTCGTGAGGGTGATAGGGTGATTCAGGAGGAAGGGTTACTTCTACACAAAGTCCCGTTGCACCTTTTGGTGTCATATTCGGGTGAAATGCGCTGGGGCGGCTTATTCTTGAGAAAACATGTCGTTTGTCCGGGAAGTACACCCATTGCCAATCCCCCTTGAGTTCGCCTTCAATCTCAAGATTGAGCAATGCAATATCGAGATATTCCAACTCTGGGGCAGGTTGGTCTAGTAGGGAGGAGACTTCAATCAAAGAACCCGTCCAGACGAGTTTGTCGACTGGATGGTGCTCATCCTGAGTTTGGATCCCCGTGATGTTCCCGTCTGATTGCTTGATTCCGGTGATGTTCTGGTTAAGACGAATTTCGCCGCCTAGCTCACGCACCATGGCGGCCATCGCGTTGGGAAAGTCACCCATGCCCCCTGTAGGATATCGAAAGAGTAATGGTGAAGTCTCGCGCGCCAAAAGTTGGCGCAATAGGTCCATAAGACCACTTGGCCGCTTCTCTTCATTGATGACGGAGCGATTTACACTGAGTTGACCCCACTCGGCAGCCACCTTATTGCAGGGGATTCCCAAGAACTTCTCTGTATAATCCTCCCAGAAGATTTTGTAGATGGTCTTGCCGTAGCGCGACAACACAAAATCCTTGAGTGTGGCAATCTCACCATAGTTCTTACCACTAGTGAGCAGATCGCTCAGGCAGCCTAGAAGCATGAGAGGGGAGAGTTTGGAGAGAGAGCTTATGCCAAGGGGCCAGTTGTGGAACGTGCCGTTCAGATTGACCTGACTTATGCGAGGCGTTTCAACCTGATTCTCACCCAGAATAGAAAGAAAAAAGCTGTCAATGCCGGGATCGGCTGCATATAGACGGTGGGGGCCCACATCAAATGAGAAGGGGCCGTATTGATAGCTGCGACAAAGTCCCCCGACGACGGGTTCCCGTTCCAGAATAAGAATTTTTTTACCGGCACGAAGATGCTGGAGTGCAACCGTTAGCCCCGTAACTCCAGCCCCAACGATAACAGTCGACATGGTTTACCCTTATGGCTCATTTCATTTCTGCTGCAATGCAACGTTGCAATAATAGAGATGACATTGCTGAACGCAAGCCCTATGTTTATACGAAAATCGCGCTATAGATTTCGCGTTTAGTGATTCGTAATTAATGACAATGGGAGTGTGAGATGGAGCCAGATAGAAAAGAGTTGGTGATGATGTTCACGGGGGGGACGGATACCACCCTGGCTGCTGATCGTATTGCCAAATCGGGGGCTTATCAACGACTTCACCTTCTGACGTTCTGCAATGGCATCTGTGTTCGTGTTGAACGTTCACGCGTGCATGCTGACGAGCTTATGAAGAAGTATGGTGCGGATCTGATTTCGCACGAGGTCATTACCATGACAGAACTTTTTAAGAAGATCCGCTCCCCACTCAAAGCGATGATCAAGAAGTATGACTCCACGCTGACCTTTGATCTTTGTTGCCGCCTCTCGATGGAATCGCGTGCCATTATGTATGCACTGGATCATGGCATTACAGAAGTTTGCGACGGAACCAACATTGACCAAGGTCGATTGTTTATGGAGCGCCCAGAGTATTTGCGAGTGAGCCGGGCATTCTTTGCCTCATATGGGATACGGTATTTTAGTCCGGTGTACGAAAAGGAAGGTGGGCGGATTAGTCGTCGGAATGAGTTGATTCGACTTGGGTTTTCCGTGGGTCCCGAGTTTTTTGAGAAGCTCAATATCAGTAGTTGTCTCTCTACCCAACCTTTTTGTCTTATGGCATTTCATACGTTCTTCTTCACGTCATTCCTGCGTAATGCGCCACTGCTGAAGCGGTTCATCAGCAAGCATAATCTGTCGCTTGATCGTGCGATTGAATTGCGCTTGGATCGGGAGATTGTCGCGCGTGAAGCCATCGACGCCCATGTGGCCTTTAACAAGATTGGGCAAGATGGTGGAGATGTCCGCATTCAAGAGCACTACTGTACGACCCGTTTTTGTGGTCAGAATGCAATAGAGGTTTCATTTCCCAAAGGCACGACGCTTGATATTGATGCCCTTGCGGCGGCTTGGGCGAGCGAGCCCGGTATGGTTCGGGATGGCAATGTTGTCCGACTGAAGCGTGGCAAGGTTGAGATCGAAGCCTTTTCTACGGGGCGCATTCTTGTTCGCGGAGCAAGCGATTCTGCTAAAGCCATCGCGATTTTCAATGACCTGGTAGCCGCCCACGACATTTTCTCCTGTCAGTGATTCAATGCTGCGGATTGTCAGACTATCTCTATTCTTCATGGTCAATTCCCCGTATATGAAGTCTGAAAATGGAACGGTCGATTGATGTACGAAAGAAACGCGGTGGCTTTTGCCAGTCCTCAACTGTAGTCCGCAGTTCCGTTTCGACCTTTGGAGGACAGTGTTCTCCCAATATTATTCCCGTGAGCGCCTTTTCAGGGAAAGACAGAAACGATATTTCGGTAGGTGCAAAGAAGCGTACTTCCTCTTCGCCGCTCCATTCTGGGCCCTTGACACAAAACACCCAACCCATATCTTCGGGATGTCCATCATCGAAACATCTCTTCATCGCAGCGACATGATCAGCCAAATCCACCCTGCGACGAAAATAAAAGACTTCGCGCCCCTTGAAGGTGCCCGTTGCCGTATCGTTAAGGTGTTCACACCGAAACTGAAATACAACACCCTTGTATTTGTCCGCATAGTGCGCCCACATCATTGTGTTACGCGCGGAGCGGGAAAAACAACATTACCTTCAGTGCCATTTTGATGTGCGTGCGCAAGTTCAGCCAGTTTGCTGCCGGACTCTGCATGAATGACGATTACCTCGTCGGCTAGGGTTACAACAAAGTTGTTGCGTTCTTGGGCGGTGGTTGCGGTGGCGCGCGGAGTGCTCTCGTCAAATGGCGATGCGATCAGCAGGCGGCCATCAGCTATTGGCTTTTTCCATTCAGATGGAATGCGCATCTTGCCGATTCCACGCGCGGGGCATACGATTGCACGGCCCGATGATTTTAGGATGATCTTCAGGCACTCACGCTCTACAGGGGAATGAAAGCCGCTGACAACTGTCCGGGCTTCTTTCGCCCACTCCTTGAACAGGTCGACAGCATCGAGAATCTTCTCTGCCGGACATTTTCGCGAACAAAGCAGTCCTGTCTTGTGGTGGTTGAGCAAGTCAACGTTGCCTATAGCGGTAATGGCCTGACTGTTAATTTTCAGCTTTTTCAAATCCACAGTTCCAATTTCTGGTGACAACGTGCCCTGCGGTACGTTTGGCTTGTTTCAGGCATGGCTTTGGCCCATTTGGCCCATATATGGCCCATTGCTACTATTCCAATCCCGCTTCTGTAGACGGGAACGTTAGGTACTCACAGAGCCTGTCCAGTTTCTCCTTAATTTCCGCCGGGATCTCATCTGGCGTGGCAAAGTCAACCAGTTCATGAAACTGCCCTTTCCTCAGGAGCAAGGGCATTCCATGGGCCGAGGCAAGTTTCTCAAACACGGTCTCGGCAAGAGCGCTCATCTTCACGTTCTGTAGAAGTGTCCGGCGCAGCTTTCTGCTGGCCTTCTGATACTCCGCCAGTTGCGCGGCGTCACCATCAAATACGTTGGCCAATAAGTAGCTGTTGATCTCGGAGGTCACGGCATCCCGGTATGTTGAGAAAAAAAGTTCTTCCCCCTCTCCAAAACGTTCCTCCACGTACCGCAGGATCACCTCTGGCGTTATGAAGTAGTTCTCGATCTCGTAGTGCTTCCAGAACAACGTGGCCAAGTCGCCAGTCACGTCATCTTGACGCTGTAGATCATCGCTGTCGAAGATACCTATGGCCCTTAGTTCAGGGACATACCGCTTTAGCGTGTGGAAATGCTGTCGGTGCTCTCCGTACGCTCCGCCGACTCGATCTAGGCGATCGTCCAAAGTGTCCTCAGGCGAGATGTTGCATGTATAATAGCAGTTCAGCGGGCCTTCCAGCAGTTCCTGAGCAGGGTGATCAAGACACTTCGCCAGAGCACGAAGGATATCAATATCAGAACTACCCTCGGCGTAGAGAATGCGGGGGCACACTTTTGCCCTGTAATAGTGGTCGATGCCAAAGGTGCGCAATGTGTTGCGGATGTCCTTTCGCGTAGCCAGATTTACAGCTTCACCGTTTATCAACAGTGTCAGGTTTGTTTCCACGGCGTCATCCAGAATGACTTCTGAATGTGTCGCGATGACAATCTGGCTGCCGTTCACATGGGCCACATCCTTGAGGATCTCGAATATCTGCCGTTGTCGCAGAATCTCCAGATGCGCGTCAGGCTCATCAATCATCAAAACGCTGCCTTTGTGCAGGTAGAGATAGGACAGAATCAACAAGGTTTGCTGTAGCCCGCGCCCTGCCATGGAGATGTCAAGAGCTCGGTCAACATGTTTCTGGCGGTAGCTTAACGTAATGCTCCCGCGCGCTTTGACGAACTTTGGCGCGTCCAGATCGACCCCAAATAGGCGGGAAATGAGACGTTCGATATCCTGCCAGTCCGATCCGCCGCGTTGCTTGTCCTGCTCCGTTATCTTGTAGCAGAGATTTCTCAGAACTTGCGCGGTCTGCCCCAGTCCCATCAGTACGTCGATCCGGCCCTCGGGGAGGAGCGTCTCATCCGTATCAATACCGGACATCGGATAGAGCAAATGGAAGAGAATCTCGGTGGCGCGCACGAGCAGTGCGTCATTACCAACGGTTTTCGGGCATGGCTTGCAGTAGAGAACCTCGCTGTCACGCTGATGAAAGATCATGCGGCAATTCTGCACTTTTCCGTCCATCTCAATGCCGACATTCACAGTCAGATCAATTGGGGTGTTTCCTATACGAACGCGAGCTCCATGCCAGAGGAACCTGTTGTCGGTGATTGGAATTTCGAGAATATTCAGACGGTTGATCCCTGCTGATAGTCGCTCTCTTGAGTCCTTCTGCTTTGGCTGGCCCTTCTTGTCGTACCAGGCCCTTACGCCCCGACTCCAGAGGCACAACGCCTGCACAACACTCGTCTTGCCCGCGTTATTGGGGCCGATCAAAACCGCAGGATGGGTCAGATCAACGCGGACCTTCTCACCGAAAGTTTTGAAGTTCTCTATTTCAACGTAGTGAATAGTTTTCATTTGATCAGTCCTCCTGCAAATCTTTGCCCATGCGGTATTTGATGTCGTAGTTGATGATGTAGTCCAGTTCCTCTTCCGTGAAGCCGTAGTGCTCCGCCAATACTTTGTCGATCTCGTCGATGATTGGCTTGGATTCACTAACACGAAATTCCGCATAAGAGATTTGATTACCATCTTTTGTGTTAATGGTTTTTTGCTCTGCGTTGCGCACTAAATTGGCCATTAGTCTTTCACTCAATGCAGCCAAATTGGAATCCTCCAAAGCAGACTTTGGAAGAGGAAACGTCGTTACCAAATTGCTGCTTACGTGAAAGCAATCACCGTATGCAATAAAGAAGGTGTAGAACAAGCTGCTGTTGAGTACGGCACAAGCAATGCTCGCTTGTTGTTTGCTTCCAAAGTACACATAGCGTCCATGGGCGGGTGCGCCAACTGCCCCGTTTTTTGCATAATATGGAAGCCCAATTGTCGCCTTTACCCAATACTGAGCGGATTCTTGATAGAAGGAAAATCCACTGGTTGCTTGGTTGCTCACAGCTAATCCAAGCGGACTGCTTGGTTTCGCAAAAATCTTTTCGTATGAGGTCTCTTGCAGTGGAGAAGCAACTTTTGGAAATTGTCCCTGCCGCACATTGCTGCTGATTTTTGCAAACGTTGTTGCTGAAAAAAGGTGCTCGCGAACTTCTGTCGCCCAACGCCGATACCCGGAGGACCACAAGCAGGACTGAGTCGCACTTGTATCATGTTGCAAAATAAAAATCGTACTTCGACAGTGCTGAAGGCCATCAAACAGTTTTCCTGGGCGATCATCGCAGGTCATAGCGGCAATAAATGATGTGTTATTATTAAGAAAGTCGCGGATCGAGTCCATTCTTGACGAGCTGACAATAGGCAACTGGACAATGAAACTGAGCATCCCTTTTTCAGCAAGCATCATCATAGAGCGTTCTGTACATAACGCATAAAGATTGCCGCTCGACTCTGCCGAATATCCTCGGACAGCATATGTTCTTTTAACTGCCGAATATTCCTTCCATGGCGGATTGCCAATAATCGTATCAAAGCCACCGTTTTTTAGGATTCCATAGAACTCGATGAACCAATGGAAGGGTTGGTGGGTTTCGAGAAATTGCAGCATAGCTGGTGAGTGTAGCACAGGCGTCCCGCCTGTGGGGTTCACAGCCGGGACGGCTGTGCTACTTTTAATTCCGTAATCTTCAGCAAGATAAACATTTAAGCGGTCATTGAGCTCATCAAGTTTTCCCGAGAGCTTGGCCTTGGCCTTACCTAGCGAACCATCGCCTTCGAGCTGCGCTTCGCGGAAGAGATTGAAGAGACTGTCGCAATCTTCGGCCTGTTCCAGAATCTCGGGCAGCACAGTTGCATACGCCAACAGATCGCCTTGCATTGCACGCTTCATCTCATCTTCGGTGGCAAAGCCGACGAGGGTGTTGCCCGCGCGGATGTTGAAGTCGATATCGGGCAGGGGTTCTATGCGATTGCCATCTTCAACCTGAGCAACGAGCTTCAGGAAGAGGCGCAGTTTGCAAATCTCAACCGCCTCTTTCATGATGTCCACGCCGTAGAGGTTGTGGATGATGATGGATTTGTAGATGAAGTACTTGGGCGAGGGATGCTTGCCGATGTCCGTGAGGATGGACGTGAAGAATTTCGTGTAGTTGGGGTGTTTGGGACGGTGTGTTGGCGTCTCGCGTAGCACAGGCGGTGGCACAGGCGTCTCGCCTGTGGAATTCACAGCCGGGACGGCTGTGCTACTGCCTGTGCTACTGTGCAAAATATAGGCTCCCTGTTTCAGCTTTGCTTTTTTGGGGTTGTCGGCAATGTACTGCTTATAATGCCTGTGCTCTGTTTCGCTGCGAACCAAATGATCATATGACTCATCTTGCCAGATGGTTCCTGTTTGATTCAGTCGCTTATTGATTTCATGCGCTGTGAATGATTTCCATGAATGCAGAATCTTTGAGAGTTCATTCCCCGGTAATTGCTGAACCAAGACGTGTACATGATTGGGCATGACTACGAAATCATGCAGGTTGTACCGGGTTCCATCAAAATGGTGCAGAGCCGATTCAACTATTTTTCCTATTTCAGGTTGTTGCAGAATGCAAGAGCCTGAACCTGCATCAAGCCAGCAATTTAAGCGGTTGGGAAACAGTTGGGCGTATTCTTCTGCGTCATCTTTCGACCAAGGTTCGGAATGCGTCTTCAGCCACCGTTCCCGCTCTTCTATCCATTGGGCCAATTTTTCTTTCGGCAGTGAGTCAGCAAGGCGGAAGGTTATGAAATAGAGTGCATTATCCTGCTCCCAATGAGGAAGATTGCGTTGTGAAATAGAGAGATTTTCGGCGGGGTTGAAATAATGTAGTGCTGGTGGTAGAACAGGCGTCCCGCGTAGCACAGGCGGGACGCCTGTGAATCCCACAGCCGAGACGGCTGTGCTACTTTCGCCTGTGGAATTCACAGCCGAGACGGCTGTGCTACTATTTCCCCATTCTTCCAGAAAGCCCTTCATACGTTCCAGGCAGGCTTCGTAAAGCGGTTCGAGGATGTTGAGCGCGGCAAAGAGAAAGGCCCCGGAACCACAGGTGGGGTCCAGCACGGTGATGCTGGGCTTGATCTCTTCATTCGAGTGCTGGGGCATGCGTCCGGCAATGGCAACCCAGAAGGCATTGAGTAGGTCGGGAC
Source organism: uncultured Victivallales bacterium (assembly GCA_964576795.1). Lineage (GTDB taxonomy): Bacteria > Verrucomicrobiota > Kiritimatiellia > UBA8416 > UBA8416 > JABGOW01. The sequence goes on along the minus strand of CAZNWT010000053.1, from coordinate 5,997 downwards.
TTTCGCAGCGTTCGATCACATCCTGCGCAAACTGGCGGATGTCGAGATTGAGCGTAATCAGATCGTTGATGCTCTGCACGTCGCCGCTTTCGAGTTTCTCTTTTACTTCGGCGTACCGCTGGCGCCGGGCGACGGTCTCACGCCAGATTTCGGTGGGCAGTCCAGCTTCAGGCGGGGTTTGCGTGTTCCACTGCTTGCGGCGTTCGAGCAGATTCCCCGCAGTGGTGTCGAGTCCCATCTCAATTTCGGACGGATACGACACGGGCTTGGCAAGTTCAGCATCACTGTGGATGTCATAGGTTACGCCGTGCCGGACTGAGGGATAGATGTAGCGGTCGGGATCAGCTTTGAGCAAGTTCCAAACCGAAGTCTCCCCTTCAAAAGCAATTGTGCAGGCTTTCTGAGCTTTGTCGAAGAGGCAAGGAATGATGGTGTTCTTCGAGATATATTCGGTGATGTCTTCCTTGGTGTAATAGGCGCCCATCTGCTTTTGGTTGATGTACTTCTCGAAAATGTAGCCCAACACATCGGGATTGATTTCGTTTTCGGGTGCATTCGGACGGTTGTCGAGATGCCATTCATACTGATCAAAGAAGTTAAACATCTTTTCGAATGCTTCATCCGAGATGTCGATCTCATCGCCGTATTTAAGTTCCAGTTCATGAGGCTCGAAAATGCCACCGTTGAGATAGGGCACGTTTCCAATCAGGGCCGCGAGGTCTTTGTCGAGCGTACGTTCTTTTTTGGCGAGTACTTCATGACAGAGCGAGAGCATAAAATAGCGGTAGAAGGTATGAAATTTGCCTTTGCCCTTCAGTTCCTGTACGCGCGCCAAACGGTCGCGCAGGTAGTCGGTGTCGCCATCCAGAAACCCCTTCTTCTGGATGAAGTAGATGAACATGAGGCGGTTCAGCATCACCGAAGCATACCACTGGGCGTCCCCCATATCGGCTATGCCATCAATGAACGTGAGGAAGGCGTCGTGTTCTTTCTTGAATCGTTCGTAGAATTTCTTTGTGACCTTATCAATGTTGAAGGCGGTCTTTACCTTGTCGAACATGTCGATCAGATCGACATGATCCTCTTCATCAACAGGAACTTCGAGGTAACCGATTCTCTCGATCAACAGCATCGGCTGGTGTGGCAGATATTCATGCTCTTTGCGGGAAAGGGGCTGTCCCGGTATACGCCTGACCCACTGCCAGCGTTGTTTCCGTAGCATAGGCGGTGAATGTAGCACAGGCGTCCCGCCTGTGGGATCCACAGCCGGGACGGCTGTGCTACTTTCGGTGAAGATAATGAGATGTTCCCGGATATCCTTTGAAACTTTGTTCTCAATCTTCGCACGCGTGGCAGCGTCTGGTATGGACGGGCAGTGCAGCGCGACGAAACCGCGCTTCTGTGCGACCGGCTGAAGCTCGTACCGCGTGTCATTGACGTCCAGCGGGTAGGCCCTCTTGAACTCATCCCACCCGAGTTCCTCAATAAAGAGGTCTTCGAAGCGGTGGTTTTCGAGGAGTTCCTTGATGTGATTCTTGTTAATCGCCATATGGATGTTACCTAATTCGTTACCCATATAATTGGATAAACCCTACTAAATCACCTGTTTTCGTCACCTAGCCAGCAGCAACACTACCCTCACTAATACCCTTACATAGAGGTACTACCCTTATTCACATAGAAATGAGCTGCCAGCGAGCGGCGGGGCCTCTGCCCGAACAAGAGAGCTCCCCTTTGTTTTTCATTTCCGTAAAAAGGGTCTGAATCCAATCTCGACCAACGCCTGGACACGCTTCCTCAATATCCACAAGACGGAACGGACCGGTTTGCTCTCCGATAGCCTTCAGTACCAGTTCGGCCTTCGCGCCCTTTGGTGCACCAATATTCCCTACGCGTTCTTCGAATTCCTTATAGGCCTCCTTTATGATGAAAAGCAGATACCCGATATAGGGCCATGGATCGTGTTTGCCTTTGTGCCAACCTTGAGAGCTTTGTTGGAGTGTCTCATAGTATCGTTCTTTATTCTCCTCAATCAGACGTTCCAAGCTGATGTAGCGCCCGACTTCAAGTCCAAGATGGTAGCAGGTAAGCAAAAGCAGCAGGCGTGAGACGCGACCGTTGCCATCGCGGAACGGATGGATGCAGAGGAAGTCCAGATTGAAAGCCGCCAATACGATGAGAGGTGAGATTCTATGGTCGCGAACCTGGTTCCGCCAGAGTTCAGTCAGCTTGCGTGTTTGTTCCGGCGTTTCTTTCGGGGAAACACTTCGGAACCGAATGTGCTGACTCCCATCGGGACGCTTCTCAATAATGTCCACTGGTTTGTCTTTATACGCTCCAGCATCCCATATCGCACCTCGGCTTAGTTTGTGCAGATTCAGAATGGTTTCTTCCGAGACAGAAAGTGATGCTCCCTGTGTGTGTATAAGGTTCAGTGCGTCGCGATATCCGCGTATTTCTTCCTCGTCTCGATCTTTCAAGGCGGGACTGCCAAAAATGACTGTACCGATACGGGATTTGTCTATTTCTACACCTTCGATTCTGTTGGAGGAAACCGCACTCTGAGCAATCGAATGTTCGCGTAGAACCTTTAGGCGTTGCGGCGATTGTTTGGTGAATAGCTCCTGTAAGCCCTGCGATTGTCCGATCTCAGAAAGATACCATGACACAACCATCGGTATGCTTAACTCCCCCGATTCTATCATTGCCAACGTTTTCATGTGGTGCCTTTTCTTCCAATCAATCCAAGGGAACAGATTAGCTGGGGCTCGCCCTTCTGCACATCATGTTGTTCAATGCAAAGAGTAGCCTCTTCATATAGTGCCTGCACCGCTTCGGCTATGGTTTGTGCCGAGGACTTAAGCTTGAGGTGCTGCCCCAACACGGCTCTGGCCTTCTCTGTCAACGGGCTATCATAGAACTGCTGGATGGCTTTGCGACTCTCGGTGGTATCGAATAATTCGCCTTCGATGTTATCCAAATAGTTCTTCAGCTTCTCATACGTTCGATACCGAATTCCATTCCGACTGCCAAGCGTACCCCCGTGGACACTGCGTCCCTCTTTCACGATCAGTTCGACTCCCTGCCGCACGAGTTCGTGGTGGTTCTGTGCCTTCTCGACTGCCGGAGTCTCGGGCACGCAACGGGCCGCCTTCATGATGCGATGCTGTGACTCGGTCACGCTCTTCCCGTTGGCATCCAGCCAAGCTAAGGCGCAATTGTCCTGCGAGCTTTTGAGGAACACGAGGACGCCTTCAGGTAAATCGCTATCCGCAATCCACGGTCTTGCAGAATAGACAACATCCGGCAAACCGGGGATTACCTTTGCAAGTTTGGGATCGGCATCGAGAGCCTCTTTCCATATCTGATAAGCTTCCGATGCCAAGTCTACTTCACCATCATCCTCATCGCCATCAAGAACGCCTGCTTTCTCGTTGTACAGGTCTTCGAGTGCCGTGACGGTTGCTTGATCCTCGAAGAATGTTTCGTCAGAGCCCATTACCTCTGCATTTTGCGTGAGTCGATCTTTTACCCGTGAGCGCAGGCGAATGATCTTTTCCACGCCGTCAGCGGGAATAAAGGAATAACACAGAATCTCGTTATGTTTCTGGCCAATACGATCTACGCGACCGGCGCGTTGAATCAGGCGAATGATGGCCCATGGCAAATCGTAATTAACAATAATGTGGCCATCCTGTAGATTCTGCCCTTCACTCAATACATCGGTGGCAATCAGAACCCTCAATTCCTGATCTGGCCGAATGTCCTTCTTATTGCTCTTCGGACTGAAGCGATGCGCCAAAGCTGTTGGATTGTCTGTGTCCCCCGTTACGGCTGCCATACCTTCAAAACCGGCTTTCTGAAGCTCCTCAGAGATGTACCGGGCCGTATCGGCGAATTGCGTAAACACCAGAACTTTCTCTTTGGAATGTTTGGTGCCCAGCAGTTCCTTGAGCATCGTCAGCTTTTTATCACGGGCTGAGTCCCACTCGCCATGATTCTTGAGGATCTTGATCAGCAGCTTGGCGTCCTTTTTTAGATCGGAAGTCAAGTTTGCCTTAAAGTGGGCTGTGCCGATCCATTGGAAGCGGTTTTCTGCGTGCTTTCGGTAATATGCGTAGACCTCTTTAGCTCTGTTTTTGAAGTCCTGTTCGGAACGAAGCGGGTGTTCAGGCTTAGCTTTGTCCTCAGATTCAGTCTTCTCATCTTTGTCACTCATACGTGAATCAAGTAACTCAACATCCTGCGACCCAATAGGTATTGGTAGCTTGTTCTCCATAGCATAGATAAAGATATGGTTTCGGAGAACATGGCGCTCGATTGACTGAATGAAGACGTTGCCACTACTCTCAAGTCGCTTGAATAGCCCCGTCCGACAGAACCCCATCAGTCGCTTTCCGCCACGAGACAGGTTCTCCATGATCTCCTCTTCATCGGGAGTGCGGGTTGCGGCGGTATCCTTGTTCTCGTACTGCCCGAGGCCATATCGCGGCAAGTTCAGCTTGCCAATAGGTTTTGCAACCTTGTCTGAATAGAGTTGCGCGTATTGATCATCGGGATTGCTGTCGTCCGTCGAGAACTTCAGCGTAGAAGGCTTCCGCAATGGAAAATACGACCGAGTGCCGTCCGAGAACAGCAAGTATTTTTGCCCGCGTTCACTGTCATCGTATGCATGATTCTCCTTGATGAAGCTCCGAGTCCTTCGCACAAGATACAACCGCATCAGTTCTCGCCAGTCATCCGCGTGCTCACTATATTCGAAAGCACGCAAGCTGCGTGGCAGGCACTCCTTTCGCTGCAAGAACAGCTCACCTTGTTCCTTAATCAGCTGTTCCGGGGCGATTCCAAGATCCACATTTTCGTCCACGAAAAGGCGTAACTGATTCGCAAGATCAAGGAAGGTTTTGTTGTACGGAGTGGCAGACAACATCATCACTTTTGAGTCGTTCGTTGTGATGAATTCACGAACCATCTTATAGCATTGCCCTTCCCGGTTCCGAAGGTTGTGGGATTCGTCGATAATCACCAATTGATATGGCCGCATTTGCGAAAGTTTTTTTGCCTCAGTAATGGAAAGGATTTTCATCTGGACTCCATACTCATGAGAGTAGTCCTTCCACATGGAGACCAGGTTTTTGGGGCAGAGAACCAGAATGCGAAGGTTGTTGAACAAACTTGCCACCGCCGTTGCCGTAATGGTTTTCCCAAGGCCAACGACATCACCGATCAAGACACCGCCGCGATTCTTCAGGCGGTGTGCTGCAATTTTGACGGCTTCTTTTTGGAAGGGAAATAGGATATTTTCGAACTGCTCAGGAAGCACTTCTTCTGCAATTCCCGTTCTCGCCTCTTGAGAGAGAACATACGCCATTTTAAGGTATATGTGATAGGGGGGGATTGGTTCCGTTCTTGCCCAGCTCTCTTCGATGACATCAATCAACTCTTGTGTTATGTCCAAACAGAATCGGTCATTCCAGCGATCCTCAAACCAGCGCGCCAGTTTCTCGGCGGCGTCCCGGTCGAGAACGTCTATGTTCAGTTCCCCTTGCTTTTCGAGTCCGGCAAACGTCAGATTACTACTGCCCAGAAAACCGATTACTGGATTGATAGGATCATCGCGGAAAGCGAGATAGAGTTTTGCGTGAAGAGAATGCCGAGTGAAGAGCTTTATGACAACTTTACCCGATTTAAGTTGCTTGGAAAGGCGCTGCAATCCTGCCTCATCTGCATCGGTGGGGATGCCGTAGCAGAGCTGTCGCCTGAAGGACTCGGCTAGTTTCTTTTTTAGCTGCGTAGCCTGTCCTTGATCCATTCTGGCATGCTGGGCGATTGCCAGAAGTTTGCGAAGCTCTTCCTCCGCAGAAGCCGCCATGCCGACCATCAGGCGGCATTGCTGATTCTCACCGCCGGAAAACGCCTCTATTTGACCATCGACAGCTTTCCATCCGCGCAGGTTGAAATATCCAACGCAAAAATCTGCACGTCTTGAGAGAGTCA